>DLVS01000568.1 GCA_003445095.1 Verrucomicrobiales bacterium | reverse complement strand
ACATGAGCACTCCAGCTTCCAAGAAATATTCGGACTACACTTTTCGCCATGTGGCTCGCGTGGTGATCGAGTTTACTACCCCTTTTCATGTCGGCACGGGTGAAGGAGGATTCGGCGCTAATGCTCTTGTGGTCTCTGACGTCAACGGGCTTCCGACGATTCCTGGCAGCAGTCTCGCGGGCGCACTGCGCGCCGCGCTAACGGCCGACGGCATCCACGACGCGAGGACGAACGATCTATTTGGATTTCAAATCAAAGACCAAGGATGTGGTGCGCGCCTGAGTCTGACTTGGGCAGCCATCCACAACCGGAATGATCAGCCGATCCAGGGTCTTGTGGCGCCGGCCTGCCTGGAGGGCGACGAAGTATTGCAGCAGGCGCTGAGCCTGCGAATTCGTGACCATGTCCGCCTCGACCATCGTGGCGTGGCGGATACGGCCAACCGCGGGAAATTTGACGAGCAACCCGTCGCGGCAGGCCATCGCTTCACATTCGAACTGGAGCTGATCAGCGCAGAACTCACCGACCCTGACTGGACATACCTGTGTCGGATTCTCTCCCTGCCGTCACTCCGACTCGGCGGCAAATCTCGCCGCGGCTATGGAGCGTTTCGGGTCGTGCGGATCAGCGCGCGTAGTTTCGAACTTTCCCGCTCGGACGAATTTGCCGCCTATGCGTCCCACCCGGCCAGTCTGAGTCAACCGGCCCCGGCATTGCACGACCAGACCGTGGTCGTAACCGTGGCGCCGCGAAGAATGGTTACCATCACGCTTCGCCTTCAGCCCACGGGCTATTGGATGTTCGGCGGAGGCGATGACCTTCCGCCGCCCGGCGCCGCCCCCGCGGATCAGGCGCCCCTGCGAGAAGATCGTATCGAATGGACTAATTCCAGCGGTCGGGTGATGAAGGACATCCTTTTATTGCCGGGCAGCGCGATCAAAGGCGCGCTCTCCCATCGGGTCGCCTTCCATTTTAATCGGCTCAAATCCACCTTCGCTGATGAACTAGCGGCAGGATGCGGTAATGATGACGCGGGCCACGAGGCGGCTCGAGAAAAACTCCAAGCCGTCTGCGGGATTTACAATGCGGGCGTGAGAGAGCTTTTCGGCCTCGTTTCGGAATCCAAGGACCCTGCTTCCGTCTCAGCGGCGCGTGGACGGGTATTGATCGACGATCTGTACTGGAGGGCGGGCTGGCCAAAGCAACAACGCGTCCCGCATGTGTCCATTGACCGATTCACGGGCGGCGCCGCAGACTCCAAGCTGTTCAGCGAGCGTCCCTGCTGGAAGGGCGATTTTCCTGACCTCCGGCTGGTCATCTTGGAACCCGATTCCGTTTCACCCACAACACGAGCGGCGCTCAAAGCAGCCTTGGAAGACCTCACCCGTGGCGCGCTGGCTCTCGGCGCAGGCGCCGGCCGCGGCCTAGGCTATTTCGAGCCACGAACAGGTGGCGAACCAACTATCGAGTGCTCCGACGGTGGAGTTTGGCTCAACGGAAAGTCCCCGATCCCTAACCCCCAGCTCAATGCCCAACCCTGATCACGAAATCCTCCGGGCTGCACTCGCTCAAGCTTTGCCTGAGCGACTCGACAACCTGAATCCACGCAGAGGCGCCGTGAAGGTGGTCACGGAATACACACGGACCACGCCCCAAGCGGCCTTGTCACAGTTTCTCACGCTGACTGGAGATGGATGGCTTCAAGACGCCCGGACTAACCGGATCATGAACACCGCTGATCATGAGTTGGCCAACCAACTCGCTAACCTTGATGCGGACTGTGCTTGGCCAGTCATTGGTGAGCGGGTGAGCGCTGATGGTGTTCGCAGTCTTCACCTTCGCCGTCTTGGCGATGCCTGGCTGCTGACTGCCTTTGAGGATGACGCGTCCGCCGACGGAATCCTTCTGACGCATCAACTGCTAAGCACCGACTTGAAGAACTACCTCGTTTATCGCGTGGCTTATCGAGCAGAGCGTATTGGCCGGCATGAAGAATTGCGGCCGTTCGCAAGCCGTTTTGTTGGGTTCGAACCGATCCCGGATGTCGCTCGCCCCGCCACTGCTGCCGAAGTTACAACCGCATTGTCTCATGCCTGACTCTCCGATTCCCTCACCTTACAATTTCGTACCGCTCAGCGACCGGGTGTATTTTCCGGAATGGGCGGCACAGGTCAGCCACGATGTGCCGTTCTCTGACGGCGTTTCCGGCTGGTTGGAGATTGTGATCGAGGCCATGACACCGATCTACATCCGCAGTGGAAGTGATCTGCCCGGGGAAACGCCCCAGGAACGGCAAATACGTTTGGCCAATGCCGACTGGCAGGATTTCTTCCGCGTCTGTCCCGGTGGGCCGTATGCTATTCCTGGTTCGACTTTGCGGGGGATGCTGAGATCAGTGGTCGAGATCGCCAGCTTTGGGAAATTCTGCGGGGTGGATCGCAAACGCTTTGGGTACCGCGACCTTAATTTGCCCGACATATACAATGACAGGCTGACCGAGACTACCGCCCCCAACACCTTCCGACCACGGGCGCAAGCGGGCTGGCTCTCGGTCGTCAGCCGAGCGGACGGAAGCGTTTCGTGGCAAATACAGCCCTGTGAGTTTGCTCGAGTGGAGCAAGAGCAATTAGAGACTACATTCAAACTTGAAGATAGTCTCGGTAAACCTCAGTTTGCCAAACATAAGTACAAGACATGGGCTCCACGAGACTTGACGCTTTCGTTCAGTGCTTCTGACTTAAAGCGGCATCGCCATAGCGACCGAGGACGCCAGCCGACTTGGTTGGAGTACAGATTGGCAGACATCACCGAAAATGCGGAGTCAGGATTTCTGGTTTTTACCGGCCAGCCCTCAAGTCGGTATGGAGACAAGTCCAATCCAGCGGAACGGAAGCCCCATCAAAAACATCAAGAATTTATCTTCTTCACACCCCGCGGACAACAACCGAAGCCACCAATTGATGTACCAGACGATGTAAAAGCCAACTTCCTCTTTATCCACTCCGAGCCGGACGGAATTACGCCGAACGATGGATGGGGCTTCTGGAGGCGCAAGCTGGAGGCGCCAACAGAATTCCTCGCTGAGCTCCCGGGCGTCCCCATCTTCTATCTCGAAAAGATTGTCCTCCATGCAGACGGAACTAAGTCCAAAGCTCTCTCACTAGGGCTGGCCTTAATGTTTCGACTTCCGTACGCGAATGATCTCGGCACTCTCATCGAATGTCAGCAGCCGGACGCGTTTAGTGCTAGGTCAGACCTTGCGGAACTGGTCTTCGGACGGGTGTGCGAGCCGGGCCGGAGCAAACGGGGCGATCAGAGAGGGCTCGGGAACGCTCTCAAAGGGCGGTTGGCGTGTGACACTCTTCTGGAGGTTGCAGGTAAACGCCCCTCAACAGCCGGCAGTTTCGAAGAGACTGTCCTAGGACAACCTCGTCCAACGTACTATCCCAACTACCTCGAACAGCCAATACGCGATGGTGGGTCAGGTCGAATTGCTCAAAAAGAACTTATTTCGGACAATGGTCAGCGACGGTCAGTGCCCGCGTATGTAACCTACGCGGACGACGACGCACAGCTTCGAGGCTGGAAGCGATATCCTGTCGGCTCAAACGCCCTGGCTGGCGACGATTTGCCAAAGCCGCAAACCGACCGAGTCGCAACCCGATTTCGCCCACTTCCAGCCGGCGCGCGTTTCTCAGGAAAGCTGCGGGTCCACAACTTGCGCCCAGTTGAACTGGGGGCATTGATCTGGGCTACAACTTGGGGGCATGGACTCATCTCACCCGAGAACCAACCCTACCGTCACTCCCTCGGTATGGCCAAACCCTACGGATATGGATCTGTTCGACTCACGATAAAGAGTTGGAACCTACGTGCTCAGGCTGACCTAGAATCCCTTGAGGAGGCCGCACTCACCAGTGCTCAACGTGAGTTCTGCCTAGCAATGGAAGAATTCAGACCGGGATGGCAAAACTGCAATCAACTAACGCAACTAATGGCGATGGCGGATCCACGAAGAGCTCTCGGTCAGCCAGGGAGCCTGGAGTACCCGCAGTTGAAGACAGGAGGACACCGCCGGAACGACTTTGCAGACGCCAAAGCGGAGGGGCTCGCGCTGCTTCCTTACGCAAGGCCCGTGAACTCAACGGAACCAACGACACCGACCAGCCCGTCCGGTCCAAGAACAATGGCTCAGAGATCGGAAGCCAATCGGTCGGGCACGCCACTGGCGGCAGCGCAGATCCAGGCGCCTGTATCGAGCGATTACCCCACGGAATCGTATTTTCGGAATGCTGTGTTGAGCAAGCTTACCCCTGTGGAGCTTCCTCGGTTGCAGGCTGAAGTAGCTAAACTTCAGAAGCCTGATAACAGAGTTTATTTGGACCCCCTAAAAGCGACTTTGCTGAGCAAAGACATGAAGGACATCCGCCGTCGCCTGCACGAGATGCCCTGGTTCCCGTCTGCCTGGCTCCCCTCGATCTGATCTCATGCATCCTTTATACAATGGAGCCGCCAAGCGGAGCTCGCCGATCTGCCTTGGCGCAAGGCTCCTCTTCTGGATGTTCACGCTCGATGCTCAAAGTCAGGATCAACTATCACCGCAAGAGGACGGCTTGAGATTGCCCGCAAATCCGATCACGATAACCAACACCGTCTTCTTACCTTCCCCCGAGCCCGCGGCTTCCTGGATTCATTGGGTCGCAATCTTTGCCATCTTGGCGCCCGGATTGTTACTTTTTCGCCTCTATCGCAAGAGGACGAGTATTCGGGAGATTTTGCGGTTTGCTTGGAAACAGCAACGGCGCCCCCTCACTGCCGCCGCGACAACGATGGCCATCGGTTGGTTGGCCATGCTATTCGCTGCTGGGCCAACCAGAGTCTTCTGGGACTATTTCCAGGTGCTTACCGGGCTCGCGACGTTGGCCGCTGCGGTTCTGATTTGGTTTAGTGAAGCAGCACAAGATCGAGAGGAGAACCTCGAGAAACGGCTTCAGGTCGTGTTCGCATGCGAATGGAAAAATCCAGTCACGAATACCGTCGAGCTTCTCACGGTAATGGTCTGTGAATATGTGTATCTCGCCAGTGAGTCTGACATTCGACTCTGGGGCCAGCAGATCGGTGCACAAATGTCTGGCGGCGATTCTTCTTTGAGTTTCAGTCCAGATATTCTTCAACAAGCTGGCTCTATCCATGAGGCAGATGAGGCCAATCCGCTAGCCAGCAAACGATACCGGGTCCTCTTTCAGTTGAACCGCCTGCCCTTGTGGGGTGGCAAGGAGCAAAAGCCACCGGATCCGAAACCGGACTATTGGGACTCCGCCTTCGCCGAGCTGAAGAATTGGAATCAAGTACCGCGCGAGATTCGTTGGCCCGGCGGCAATGGCCGCTACAGGCCGTTGCAGGGACTTCACCCGTCACGCCGGGTAATTAAGAGAGCCGCAAGCTTCGAATTGATTGAACGGTCACCCCAACCTCGCGAGGAAATATCGGAGCCGAAAAGCTAGTTTCCATGCCTCGCTACGCTGATTACGTGGCTGCGTATGACCTGACGGAGGATCGGGAACGGAATCGCGTGGCTAAGGTGCTCGAAGGATTCGGCTTTCGGGTCCAGTTCAGCGTGTTTGAGTTGCGCTTGAGTCCGGCAAGCAAGACTCGGTTGCTGAATCGGTTGTCGGAGCTCAATCTCAAAACCGGATGGGTGGGGTTGTATCGACGGCAGCACGGCAGCGCCCTCGACGCGGTGGGTTGCGTGCCGGAACGACCGCTCAAGGATGATGACTATGCCTGGTTCGTGTGATCGACCGAAAATGAGGAGTCGGACGTCGCAGGGGGCCGCCGGACCTAACGCGTGGGGCTTTTTCCGAAACCTCCTTCGAAATCGCTCCATTTTTCCGCTGCGCGGGGAGGTCTCGGAAATCGGGCTTGCAACGCCTTGTGGATCAGTGGTTCAAAAGAGCCAGAGCCTGAAGAAGGCGTGGCCGCCGGTGGCCGTTGTGACAATCAGGAATTCTCAGGTGTGGCCGTGACGTGGGCCTGAAGAAGGCGTGGCCGCCGGTGGCCGTTGTGACAAGCGTACTTAACATAGATTTAGGGACCTTAAGCCTGAAGAGGGCGTGGCTCCGGCGGCCGTTTCGTCAGATTAGAGATCGAAGATTAATGATTTGAGATGGGGGCGCAGGAGGCGGGTCGGACTTCAAGGAGGACGCAATGGAACGCAGGTGCCGTTGTGACTGTTGCGGATGCTTTCTTGCCGAGTACCGAGCTCCACAGGGCGCGGCCGCCGGTGGCCGTTCCGTCAGATTGGAGATCGAAGATTAATGATTTGCTGAGATACTTCACAGGCGGACGAGGCCGTCCGCGCTC
>DLVS01000207.1:7182-25379 GCA_003445095.1 Verrucomicrobiales bacterium | reverse complement strand
GACTGGCTCCCGGACCGCAAAACGCCTACCAGCCCGGCATGCATTCCTCGCTCGTCATGACCGTGATCGGTCCCGATCGCCCGGGACTGGTGGACACACTCGCCACGTTGATTGCCCAGCATGAAGGGAATTGGACCGAAAGTCGCATGGCCCACTTGAGCGGACAATTCGCCGGAATTCTGCAGGTCGTGGTCCCGTCGGCGAACGTCGCGGCCCTCCAGAAAGATCTACTGAGCTTAGCCTCCAGCGGTCTCAGGGTTTCCGCAGTGTCGGATCGGCCAACGCCAGCCGGCGCAGGTTTGCCCGAACTCGCGTTGGAATTGTTGGGTCACGATCGTCCCGGGATCGTTCGAGAGATCGCCAAAGCACTCGCGGAATGCGGGGTCAACGTCGAAGAGCTGCACACCGAAGTTCAAAGCGCGCCAATGTCCGGCGAGGCGTTGTTCCGAGCGCAGGCACGGCTGCGATTGCCGGCGAATGGCGATGTCACGGCGCTGCGCCAGCAATTGGCTCGTGCGGCCGAAAGGTTGGAAGTCGAGGTCACGCTGTCTAACCGTTGAAGTCGTGGTCACGAAGCTCACTGATTGAACCGGAAGAGGGACCGTCCCAGGGCATTAGATGGAGTCCGTCTCCTCACGTCATTAACGCCGCTTGAGGTTCAACGCCCGAAGTTTTTCCACTCTCATCTACCCCGATCAGTGAAGATTGGCTTTCATCAGCGGTTCAAATTCAGCGTTTCTTAGTGATGTTAGCAACGTCGGCGAGCTAGGATTCGCCAAAAGGTGAAACGGCTCCTGTGTTCCTGGTTACTGATGCTCGCGCTTCCCGCGTTTGCCGAAGTGACGCCCCGACTCTCGTGGACCAACAACCTCCTGACGGTGCGGGATCCGCGGCTGCCCGGCGGCCGGCTCGAAATCTGGTATCTCGAGGCCTTCTGCCGAGCTGGAGGACACGAACGCAAATGGAGTGAGACGACCGTTCCCCACCGTACCGAGCTGGTTTCCACCGCGCCCGATGGCTCGGCGTTGCGCTTCCGCACTCGAGTCGAGCCAGCCGTCGAAGTTCTTCACGAAGTCCGTGCCGGAACCGATGGACTCGACCTCACGTTTACGCTGACCAATCGCGGCACCAACGCGTGGGATGTCCAGTGGTTCCAACCCGCCTGCATCCGCGTCGCTGAGTTTACGGGACGCGGGCAAGCAGACTACGTTTCCCGCAGCTTCGTTTTTACCACGCACGGACTCACGCCGCTGAATCAGCTCCACCGAACCACGAATGCGCTGTATCTCGGGGGCCAGGTCTTTCTGCCGCCGGGAACAAAAGCGGAAGACGCCAATCCACGCCCGTTGTGCACGGACCGAGTCGCCAACGGCTTGATCGGGTGTTTCTCGGGCGACGGGCGCTGGATTCTCGCGACCGCGAGCAGTCGAACGTTTGAACTGTTCGAGGGGGTATACGTTTGCTTACACAGCGACCCGCGCATCGATGGTCTCGCCCCGGGCCAAACCAAACAGATTCGACAAAAGCTGTACCTTCTTCCCAACGACCCCGCCGACCTGCTTCGCCGATACCGGCAGGACTTTCCAGGATTCGAATTGGAGTACACGCCATGAACCAAAACTCCGACTCTCCCAATCTCCCGTCGTCCCAATCAGATCAGGCCGGGCCCGCCAAGCGCCTGTCGATTGCCATCGTAATCCCCTGCTACAACATGGCACGGTACCTATTTCGCGCCGTGCTCAGCGGACTCTGGCAGTTGGAACCGCAGGACGAACTTATCGTGGTGGACGACGCCTCTTCCGATCTGGACGAGTATGCGGGTTTGCGACCATTCCTGGATCGACTCACGTGGATCCGCAACCCCAAGAACCTTGGACTGCCGGGTAGCCGCAATGTCGCAATCCGCGCGACCGAGGTGGACTGGATCAAGTTCCTCGATGCCGACGACGTGCTGGCGCCCTATGCCCTCAATGTCATTCGAGATCCAGATGATCCGATCCCGCCCGGCGTGCAGGTCGTCGCCGGCGGTTGCCACCGCGTGATCAACAACAACTACGTGGATTTTCTTTACAGCTCAGACGAGAGCATGCAGTCGATCATGAGCCGAAATCCTTTGCTCTGCAGCGCGGTTTTCGCGCGGCGCTCGGCCTTGTTGGAAGTGGGTCTATTCGATGATCGGCTCGATTTCGAGGAAGACTGGGACATGTGGCTGCGCCTGAATGAGCGTTACGGTCTGGGGGCCTTCGCGCACACGCTCGCCCCCTTCTGTTATTATTGGATCAGCGATTCGGATCGGCGCGAAAAACACCGGACCGCCATGGTCGAGGGCATGAATGTTAGGGAATACTTTCGGAAGCGCTACGGGGCGACTCCCTCGGACTGACCCGGCTTTCGCGTCTGGACTTGCCTCGGGCTCCGATTCGACGCTCACCCAGGCGATACGACCGGCAACTGCACCAGCCAACTGCGCGGCGGAATGCTCAAGACTTGCGGCCGGTCGAAACACTCCCGCGCGGCTCGCTCTACGTCGGGCCGGTCGTAGTCGTGGCCGCCGATCCATCCGCCCGGCTTCACTTTCGGAAGCCACGCCTCAATGTCCGCGCGAACAGCGGCGTAGCGGTGGTCACCATCGATGAAGACGAAATCGAGGTTAGCGTCCTGGTATTGCCGACTCAGCGCGACACTGTCCGACACCGCCACCTTAACCATGGCCGTCACGCCGCATTGCGCCATGAAATGGTGCACGAGGGAGAGCCAATCGGGCTGCCCGTGGAACTGGCATTCCTCCTTGACGTGATCAGCGATCGACGGCTCGCACACACTCAGGTCAAAAGCATCCACCGTCGTGAACTCGATCTTCTTTTGTCCGTCTCGGATCAGTTCACCCATGAAGGCCGCCGATCCGCCGAAGCAACACCCAATCTCAACGAACCGGGCGTCCGGCGGCGCGATGGAGTAGATGAAACGGTAAATGTCCACAAAGTCAGACCACCCGGGGATGCTTTCGGAAGTCATAGCAGGATTTTTGGGAAAGTGGTGGTCACGATAGCGCGCGACCGTGCGGGGTAAATCGAATTCCTATCCGGCTTAAGAATCTTGGGGACTGAGGATTCGGCGGCGCCCGATCGCTGGCGCCAATGCACTCGGCCGCCTCGACATCGACGGGTTCACCCGTACCCTTCGTTCCTCATGGAACCGCTCGCGCTCACGTTGGGTCATTCTCCCGACCCCGACGATGCGTTTATGTTTTATGGATTGGCGAAGGAACTCATCCCAACACCCGGGCTTCGCTTCGAGCACATCCTCCAGGACATTCAAACCCTTAATGAACGCGCCACCCGAGGTGAACTCGACATCTCCGCCGTTAGCATTCATGCCTACGCCTACGTGAGCGACACCTATGCGCTGCTACCGAGCGGCGCGAGCATGGGCGACGGCTACGGTCCGATGTTGGTGGCGCGCCAGGAACTCACGCGCGACGAAGTAGCCAAACGCCGCATCGCGATTCCCGGAACCATGACCAGTGCGTTCTTGGCGCTGCAATTGTGGCTCAACAAACCGGCCCGCGAGCTCAACCTCGTCATCGAACCCTTCGATCATATCTTTGCCGCCGTAAAATCAGGACGCGCCGAAGTGGGGCTCATTATTCACGAAGGGCAACTCACTTATCGCAACGAAGGTCTCGTGATGTGCGCGGACTTGGGCCAGTGGTGGGGGCAGGAGCAGGACGGCCTTCCATTACCGTTGGGTGGAAATGTCATCCATAAACGTCACCCGCCGGAACTGCGGAAACGCATCAGCGACATCCTCACCGCGAGCATTCGCTTTAGTCTCGAACACCGGGCCGAAGCAGTCGCTCATTCGTTGCAGTGGGCTCGCGACATGGGACGCGACTTGGCGGATCAATTTGTGGGCATGTATGTGAATCATTGGACCCTCGATTACGGGGAAAAGGGGCGGGAAAGTATCCGGCGTTTCCTTGCGGCGGGGCAGCATTCTCGGTTTCTACCGCTGGCTCCAAAACTGGAGTTTGTGGTGTGAGAAGCCGCTAGTGCGCAAACAGTCGAATGGGCGCGATACGCCGGAGCCGCCGCGTTGCAGTGTCATGACCGCCGACGATTCTGTCGCCACTGACGTTGTTTAGGTATTCTCACCCCTTCGCCGATGACATTGCCACGCGGAACGGAATTCACGAGTCACCAGACGACGGTTCAAGGTTGCCTCACTCCCCATGCGAATCCTCCTGGCACTTGATGAGACCGCACCCACAGACTGGTTGCTAGTTGTCCACGGTCATTGGTTCCCCAAGCCCAGAGTGTACCGTCCGCGCGTAAAGCAAGAGTGTGATCGCCGCCCGGAGCCACAGCCTGCCAGTGCACCCCCGGCTGGATGGCGGTGGGCTCAACTCGATCCTCCGTCGTTCCGTCGCCCAGGGCTCCCGCGAAATTGCTTCCCCAGGCCCAGAGAGACCCGTCCGTTCTCAACGCGAAAGAGTTGGCGTATCCTGCCGCTACCGCTGACCAGCGTTCGCCGGGCTGAATCGCCACGGGCCTGCCTTTGTTGACCAGCGTTCCGTCGCCAATCTGCCCCCATAGATTCCAGCCCCAAGCCCAAAGCGTTCCATCAGCCCGGAGGGCCAAGGAGTGGGCAAAGCCGGCCGCAATACTACGCCACCGCTCCGCGGGTTCGATTGCGCGAGGTGAGGAGCGATTTACGACCGTCCCGTCACCCACTTGACCGAACTGGTTATCACCCCAAGCCCAAAGTGTTCCGTCTTCCCGCAGCGCGACGGTATTCTGACCACCAGCCGCTATCGCTCGCCAGCGGGACCCTGATTGAATCGCAACGGGGACGTGACTGCTTGATGTTGAGCGATTACCCAGTTGACCTGAATTATTTGCTCCCCAGGCCCAGAGCGACCCCGTGATGTCGAGCGCTACCGTGTGGTAACCGCCTGCCGTCACTGCCTTCCAACGCGACCCCGGCTGAATGACGACCGGGGTGAGCCAATCTCCCCTGGGTTCATCTCCCAGATACTGCGCGGTGTTAAGTCCCCAAGCCCACAGCGATCCATCGGCTCGAACGGCCGCGCTGTGAAACGGCCCGGCCGCTACTGACTGCCACCGCTCCTGAGGTTGAATCATCATCGGAGTAAAGAGTGAACCACGCATTCCATCGCCTAGTTGCCCAAAGTCGTTTCCTCCCCACGTCCAAAGTGTTCCGTCGTTCCGCAGGGCTACCGTGTGCCAAAAGCCAGCAGCCACCGAATGCCAAAGCGTCCCAGGCTGGGACTGCAGCGGTGTCAACTGGTTTACCTCCATCCCGTCGCCGAGCTGAGGTCAGCAATGGTTTGGACGCTCCATAGCTCGTCCCCGCGATAGAGGATGTAGTAAGCATCCTCTTCGTACGGAACCCGGATTATTCCCCGGCCGCGGACATCAAGCTCAAAGGCGGTGATAGATGGGGCGGTCTGCGCCAAAAGATTCAAAGTCCACAACAGGAAGCAACAGATCCAGCCGCCTACAGACGGAAGGCGCGCAAAACGACTTGTCATGGGGATGAAATTGGAGGGTAAGAAAAGGTAGACAGAATTATCGTTCGACTAGTGACGACGTGCGGGGGCTGAGTCAACCGAATAGTCTGAGCTCGCTTTCGGTTTATGCTTCGGCCGGTTTGAGTTTCGCGCCGCTTGCTTCCGCACCCTCGATTCGTTGAGGGTTCCCGCGAGCCGCATGCGCCGAGGAAAGTTGGGATTGTTGGTCCTGATCGCAGGCGCGGGTCTGATGCAGACCCGCGCCCAGCTTTTTGACGACCTCGCGGCGGGCCCCTTCGCGGCGGAATTCTCAACCATTTGGGAAACTGGGCGTCGCGCCGAAGCGTTGGGAACGCTCGCCGTGTGGGAAGATGTCGGTGACACGCAGCGATGGGGGCTCTCACCCTTGTTGTCGTACGAACGAACTCCGATCTTGAAGCGAGAAAGCTTCGATTTGTTTTACCCCGTTCTGACCTGGCGACGGAGCGGAACCGAATATCGCTGGCAATTCGTGCAGTTGTTCAACTTCATCGGCTCCGACACTCAAGCGCAGGACGGAGTGGTGCGCCGAACGGTGTTTCCCTTGTACTTTGAACAAACCTCCCGGAGCGGCACCAACGATTACTTCGCGGTGATGCCGTTTTATGGGCACCTGGAAAACCGCCTATTTCGTGATGAGATCGAGTTCATCATGTTTCCATTTTACGCGAAGACCCGTAAGGGCGAGCGAATTACCCGAAACTACCTGTATCCGTTCGTGAGCACTCGGGAAGGTGCAGGGTGGAGCGGTTGGAAGGTTTGGCCGCTGTACGCAACGGAGCGAAAGGAGATTACTTGGGTCACCAATACCGTGAGCGAGCGGGTAATATCACCCGGCCGAGAAAAGTGGTTCGCGCTTTGGCCCGTGGCGGTCATGGAAAAGACTGGCATCGGCACCACGAACGAGGCCACCACCCGCGCCGTCTTGCCGTTCTATTCCACCTTGCGTTCCGAGGCCCGGGATCAAACCAGCATCCTGTGGCCCTTCTTTAGCCGGACGGAGGATCGCCAGAGACAATACGTGGAGTGGGGAGCGCCGTGGCCACTGCTTGGCTGGGCCGACGGACCGGGAAAAACGGCGCGGCGAGTCTTCCCGTTCTATGGAAAGATCAACGCGGGAGAAATGAACCAAGAGTTTGTGCTCTGGCCGGTCTTCACTCATCGCAGCATTGACGCTGAAACGCTGCGGCGCGACCAGTGGCGGAGTGTGTATTTCTTTTACTCGGACATTCGTCTGATCAATAAGGAAACGGGGGAGTTTCGCCGCGACCGAGGTATGTGGCCGTTTTTTGTCTGGCGACACGAACTGGATGGTCGGGTGCGGCTGCAGGTGCCCGCGCCATTGGAAACCGTGCTGCGCAATCGTGAGGCCGTGCAGCGCAACTACTCGCCGCTATGGGCCATGTACCGCGCCGAAAGCAATCCCAAGACGGGGGCCGCCAGCCAATCCGTTTTGTGGAACCTGTTTCGTCGAGAGGTGACGACGAACGCTGTCCGAACGTCCTGCTTATTTGGGTTGGTGCAAACCAAGCGAATTGGAGCGGAACGCCATTGGAGGTTCTTTTGGCTGCCAAACCGACATTTCGCTGAACCCAACCCACCCCGACCGACGGTTGTCGTTTCGCGGGCCAACCCGATGGTCAAACGAGGAGACGTGCTGAGAGAACGTCAGCTCACGCTCAATGGTCCATCGGCCCCGTCGACCCCTTGAAGGCATCGCATCGAAGGACCGACCCGCAACCCTGGAGAAAAATCGAATGATTCGGTTCCGTTTAGTTTTTATGTTTACCTGTCTGTGCTCCGTGCGCGTGCGCTAACTCATGTTTCGAAATCTAGGAGAAATGCTCGTTCTGTTCGGTGCCACCTTGCGCGCTTCGCCGCAAGCTTGGCGGGAGCGCCGCAAAATCGCGGAACAGTTTTTCGATATTGGCAATGCTAGCCTGTTCATGGCGTGTGTCCTCTCCCTGTTCATCGGCGGCGTGTTGTCGCTCCAAAGTGGCCCCGTGTTGGTCGAAAATGGGATCGGTTCCGCTCTGGGCAATCTGGTGGCCATCGCGATGTGCAAAGAACTTGCTCCGGTCATGATGTCGATCTTGATCGCCGGCCGAGTCGGATCGGCGATGGCGGCCGAGCTTGGTTCGATGAGGGTCTATCAAGAAATCGATGCCCTGCGAACCCTGGCGATCAATCCCACTCATTTTCTAGTCCTGCCCCGAGTAGTCGCGATTAGCCTGGCAGTCCCGTGCTTGGTGATTTTCTCGAACCTCGTAGGTTGGTTGGGGGGTGCCTTGGTCGCCGCCCATAACGATCGCATCGCGGTCCCATGGAGCACATTCTTCAGCAGCGTCCGCGAAGGCGTGGACACCGGCGACATCCTCAACGGTCTCGTCAAATCGTTCTTCTTCGCGGTCTGCATCGGCGTGATTTGTTGCCACCAAGGCCTGACCACCAAAGGTGGACCTCGCGGAGTCGGGCGCAGTGTCACTAAGGCGGTGGTGAACTCACTCGTTCTCATCCTGATTCTCGATTACATCCTCACCCGACTCCTGTTGCCCTTTGATCACGTCTTCAGCATTTGAGTCATGACGGCGCCTGTTTCCAACGGCATCCCGGTTTCGGTCCGAAAGCTGCGTAAATCGTACGGCAGCCACGTGGTTCTTGAATCGCTCAGTCTTGAAATCGCGGCGGGCGAGCTATTTGTCATGATGGGCCCGAGCGGTTCCGGGAAATCTGTTTTCCTGCGGCACCTGATCGGGTTGGAAGAACCTGATTCCGGGGAAATCGAAGTAGCCGGTCAACGGGTGTCCAGCGAAGTCGTTGAAAGTCCGCATCGGCTGGCCATGGTGTTTCAAACCGGTGGGCTGTTGAATTCACTGACCGTCGAAGAGAACGTTGGGCTTTACTTGCGGGAACACCGTCTCAAGCCCCCGGCGGAAATCACTCGAGTCGTGGCAGAGAAGCTAAGCCTGGTCCAGTTGGGCGTCGAAGATGGCGCAAAATATCCTGCGGAGCTTTCGGGAGGCATGCGCAAGCGAGTGGCCATTGCTCGCGCATTGGTAGTGGAACCGCAACTGATCCTCTACGACGAACCCACCAGTGAATTGGATCCGCTCGTGGCCCTGACCATTGGTCGGGAAATCGTGAACTTGAATCGACGGATGGGCGCGACCACTGTGGTAGTAACGCATGACCGCGACTTGGCGTTCGGGATCGCCGATCGAATTGCGTTTCTCGCAGAGGGACGACTGCTCGCACTAGGCACGCCCGCAGAAGTCCGCCAAAGCTCGGAGCCACTCATTCAGCGGTTTCTGGCGGCGGAATTCAAATGAACCTCGCGATGAATCGAACCGCAGGAGTCGAAGTCACGTTCATTAGAGCGACACGTCGTCCCCGAAGAAGGATGATGGAGTCCGCTCATCTCCACTGCTCCGGGATTCTAACCTGGATTTGGCTCCCAATTCGCGCGACTCTTATTCCGCTGACACTTGCATGAAATCCTCGCTTGAAACTCGTCTCGGCATGTTTTTTGCCGTGGTTGTCCTGGGAGCCTTCGTTCTCTTCGAGCTGGTCGGGGGCGGGGCGGCTTTCAAACGGGGCGTGGACTATCGCGCTCAATTTAGCTCCGCCAAAGATTTGAAAATAGGCGATCCGGTGAAGCTCGCCGGAGTGGTGGTAGGACGCGTCAAGTCCTTAGCCGTGGCGGGCACCCGGGTCGAAGTAACACTTCAGGTAGATCGCGGTACTCCCATCCGAACCGACAGCGTCGCGTCCATTCAGTTCACCGGTCTGATGGGACAAAATTTCGTCGCGCTCACTTTCGGGGCTGAAACAGCACCCCTGGCTGTGCCCGGAGCTCTGCTCCAAACGCGTGAGCAAGCGGACCTGGGCGATTTGATGACCCGCCTCGACAGTGTGGCCAGCGGCGTCGAAGGACTGACGAAGAGCTTCAGCGGCGAGGAAATCAGCAAACTATTTGGACCCTTGACCGATTTCATTAAGCAGAATCAGTCCAACATCACCTCCGTCATTCAGAACATGCAGGTCGCCACTACGGAAATGGCGGAAGGCCGCGGAACCTTCGGTAAGCTGATCAAGGATCCGACTCTCTACAATGAAGCCGTCAATACGGTTACCAACATCAACATCGCGGTCGCAGATGTGAAGCCACTAGCGGACGACGCACGCGCCATGATGGCCGATATGCGCAAGCTCGTGACTCGGCTCGAACAAGGCGAAGGAACTTTGGGTAAACTGATGACCGACGAAGCACTATACACCGAGGCGACCGGGGCTCTGACGAACATGCGTCAGATCATGGAGAAGATTAATCAAGGCAAGGGCTCGATCGGCGAGCTCGTGAACGACAACGCCTTCCTTAAGAACATCAAATTGACGCTTCAGAAAGTGGACAAGGCCACGGAATCCTTGGAAGACACCGGCCCGCTGAGCGTCATCGGAACGACCGTGGGCGCCCTGTTCTAGTCCCCACCACCCTGGAACAATCGCTAGCCGCTCGGAGCTGCTCGATTATGAGGAACAGAGCCCTAAATTCTCGACAGCCTGCCTGCGCGAGGGCTATTTAGCGCGGGCGGCGACGATGAATCTCAAAATCTCAGACAACGATGGTTCGCTACTTTCTTCGCGGTCTTCACCAGCCGATTGAGCACGAGCTCCACAGCGGGCTAAACACGGTCGGACGCAACCCGACCAACGAGTTCCGCATTCCGGACGCCAGCGTATCCAGCTTTCACGCCGAGGTAACGGTGCTTGATGGTGGCAAGGCGGTCGTCGTGCGCGACTTGCAGTCCACCAACGGAACTTTCATCGATGGCCAACCGGTCGAAGAGTCTCAGTTGCTGCCGGGCCACACGGTTCAGTTGGGAATTGTGGAACTCCGGCTGGATGCCGAAGAGTTCGAAATTCGGATTCCGACCGGCCCGGCGGCTCCCGTCGCGCAAGCCGCCGGATCATTGCAATCCTTGCCGGACGGAACGGCGGCCTGTTCCCGCAATCCCAACCTGCCCGCCACGCACCAAGCGATCGGCGGTTGTCAGGCGGTGGTGCGTTGTCCGGGCCTCTTCAATATCGCCAGCCTACGGACGATGAAGCTCTCGGGCGGAACCGCTGGGCAGATGTATTTTTGCCCTGACTGCAACGCCAAGTGTGAGCCGATCCCCGGAGTTACCGAGGCCGTAGAAAAGAAGAAGACTGGTCTCTTCTCTCGACTGACCCAGACGATCCAACTGGGATGGAAAAAGAAGTAATCGGGAGCGACCGCTTGGTTACTGGGTTTTGGGAGGTGGAACCAGTTTCCAGAGCTTGCCCTTGCCGGGAGTAAGGCTGTTGGAGCCGTTCGTCATGACGAAGAGCTCCCCTTCACTGTCTTGGCCGAAAGCAGTGATGTACGCGGCAAACTTCTCCGGCTGGACAACCTCGAGCGGTGTGATTGACCAACGCTCACCATTCGTAGCCGGACGACGGGCCGAAAGCAAAACGCCCTGCGGCAATCCCCAACTGCGACTCCAATCTCCGAACACATATTGGCCTACCAGCTCAGGCAATGCCCGCCCGCGATAAATGAACCCCCCGGTGATGCTGATGCCCAGGGCCTCGGGATCTTTTTTGGGACCCGCGTGCTTGTATTGCAGGATCGGCTCAACCAGCGGCTCACCGCGCAGGCCGGTTCGGCGCACCTCGGTCGGCGAAGTATTGGGTGACTTGGCGCTAAACCCAGAAAACCCTTCGCGCAACGACCAACCGTAATTGCCGCCTTTGACAATGATGTCCACCTCCTCAAGGAGATTCTGACCGACATCCGCTGCAAACAACTCTCGAGTGCCTCCGCGGTCGAAGGACAAACCCCAAATGTTGCGCAGCCCATACGCGTAGATCTCCGGCAACCCATCTTTGCTTCCCGCAAACGGGTTGTCCGTCGGAATCGCGTAACGTTGTTCGCCTTCCGTACGATCAACATCGAGCCGCAGAACTTTTCCGAGATGAGTCTGCAAGTTCTGTCCGTTGCCTGTTTCTGGACGCTTGCCCTCGTCGTTGGCGTTACCTCCGTCGCCCACGCTCAGATAAAGCAACCCATCAGGGCCGAAAGCCAGCCGACCGCTGTTGTGATTGGCGTAAGGCTTGTCGATTTCCAAAATCACCTTCTCCGAGGCAGGATCGATCCGCAGCGGTAAGGCCGCTGGCAGCGTGAATTCCGACAGTCGCAAGGTGCAATCCCAGTCCGCAGGTGCCGACGCACGTCGAGGGGCCGTATAGGTAACCAGCACCCGGCGATTGGCCGAGAACTTGGGGTGTAAGGCCAAATCGATCAGTCCTCGTTCGTCGAAAGCGCCGTGGTTGATCGCCGAAAGCTTGTTGGTCAGGTTGAGGACCGGCTCCGGGCGGCGGGTTCCATCAGGTGCAATCAGCCAGACCAATCCGGGTTGGTCCACTACTAACGCGTGGTTCTCTGGCAAAGGCACGTAGGCCAACGGCTGGGTAAAATCCTCCGCGATGAGTTTCAAAGCGATCTTGGGTGAGTCGGCGCAAATTCGAACCGCCGATGCCACCATGAACGTAAAAAGAAACGAAACGAATTTCATGCTGAGAATGCGTTGAAGGTACTGTGGAAGTGGTGAATGGGAAGCCTGGCAACCAACGGAAGTGCCGGCAGACCTCAGGCTGTGAAAGTCAGTCCTGCACAGAATGCCGCTGACTTACGGACGTGGCACTCTCGCGTCATTTTGCTTCTTCTCCAATGCCCGGTGACTTGGGCATTGGCTCGAGGAGTTTCTTCACTTTTTCGAGCATTTCCTGGTATTTCGACTGCACGGCAAAGCCCATCTTCGACTCCTTTTCCAGGATACTGTCATCTTTGCTTTGAACACGGTAGGCGTCGGCCGACAACAGGAAATCGTCATCGGACCCCAGGCGGGTGATTTTGGCGACGACCCGATCCCACAGTCCGGTTTGCCAGCCACCCCAGACGACGTTCTGGGTGGTCGATGCTGGACGTTCGAAGACCAAAGTCTGGTTGCCCGTCGCGGCGAGTTTGTAGCCTTCCTTTACGAACACTTGTTCTGTGGCCATCTCAACCGCCGACCGCGAAAAGCCGCTAATCTCGACGGCGGCATACTTTCCAGTGCCGGCGCCCGTTGGTGACGATTGACATCCAGCAAGACCTGCGGCGAGGGCGACCAACGAAAGAAATCTAAGGAGTGAAGCGCGCTTCATGCGAGCCACGAGTGACGCTTAGCCACGAGGGTGCCGGCAACCAAAATCCTTTCTTCCTGATCGTCTGGATCGTCTGGTTTGGCCATCAAACTCGCACGCTGGAATTGGGTAATCGCGGTCCCCATCGCTTGGGGCCCAGCAAGAGCCACTCCCATTCTCGACTATGATCAGCCTGGCAACGGGAAAAGCGTGGACGCCAACCACGTCAGCAATAGCCCGAACACCGACACCGTGGTCAGCAAAAGCGTCCATGAACGCAACGTCTCAGTCTCAGTCATGCCGCTCAAGCGACTGACGACCCAGAAGCCACTGTCGTTCATCCACGAGCAGAAAAACGCGCCAAATCCGATGGCGAGGAACAGGTACATCGGGTGGAAAGGCAAGGCGCCTCCCGTGGTCGGATCCATCATCGGTGCGACCATTGCCGAGGTAGTGAGCATGGCGACAGTCGCGGAACCTTGAGCAACGCGGATCACTGCCGCGACGAGCCACGCTAATACCGCCAGGTTGATCGGCGTTCCGGCGGCTGCCGCTTTGATGGCGTCACCCACTCCCGCATTGCGGAGCATGAGTCCAAACGCCCCGCCCGCGCTGGTGATCAAGATAATGACGCCCGCCGTTTCGATCGGCGGGCCAAGAAGCTCTTCGACTTGACGGAAGGAATAGCCGCGTTGGCGCGCCAGAACCCAGAGGGCGATGAACGCTCCCAAGATTAGCGCGATGTTTTTGTTGCCCAGGAATTGGACGACCCGATTGATCGAGTTGAACGACGCCTCACCACCTAGTGCCGCCACAACACCGGGAAAGCTGCCTTTTGCCACCGTGCAGACCGAAGCAACACTGATCAGTCCGATCGGGAGAATCACCGGGAGAATCGAAGCGATGAACGACGGCAGCGCACTTTCTGGTTGGGCTGAGATTCCCGCGAGACTCTCCAGTGACGCGCCGCGAGTCTCCCGCAACGGGACGTTGAGTCGCCCGTTGATCCATCGGGCCACAAAGTAACCGCCCAGGCATGGGAGAATTCCTGCGACGATCCCCACGATCAACGAAAGCCCGACATCGAGCCCGAGGTTGTCCACCGTCGCCAGCGGCCCGGGATGCGGAACGGTCAGCGAATGGGTCACGACACCACCGCAACAAATGCACAGCAGATACAGCGTATAATCCTTGCCCGTGCGCAGTCGGAGGGCACGCGCGAGCGGCACCATCAGCATGAACATTGTGTCGAAGAAAATTGGAATCGAAAGCACGTACGTACTCCACAACAGCGCCAGACCCGCTCGTTTCGCTCCAAAGAATCCGAGGAATCGACGAACCACTTTGTCCGCCGCACCGCTTTCCATCAAAGCCAATCCAATGATGGCCGCCAGCCCGATAGAAATAGAGATGGCCGCCGCGGTCGTCCCGAATTCGACCATCGTCAGTTCGACGGTCGCGAGCCATCGATTCCCTTCGGCGGAAGCGCGCGCCGATTTCGAGAGTTTGTCCAACACCGCCGGGGAGAACTCATTGGTCAGGAAACCCGCGAGAAACGCCGCAAAAATCAGAGCGATGAACGCGTGCAACCGTAGCTTCGTGATCGCGACGATGATGAAGGCAACGCAGACCGCCAGGACTATGAAAGGCCACGTGGTGGACGAAACGGCAGCCAAGAGCGGTTGCATGGAGCACGGCGTTCCTAACCGGATTGCTATTCTTCCCCGTCAAAGTAGTCGATCGCCGCGGAGCGAATGAGACGCCGCTCCGGTGACCGGATGAGCCATTTCTGGCTGTCGGGATAATGACACGACTCGCCGATGGGGTTGTCAGCGACGACGTACAAAACCAAATCGTCAGAACTATCGTTGATGAGTTGATGTGGTTGCCCCGGCTCGAACAAGAAGGCGTCCCCAGTCTCAATCGGCGTCGAGCCCTCTCGATGACGCACCTGACCTCGCCCGGAGATGACATGATAAAACTCCCATTGCGCGCTATGTGAATGATACGGGTATGGAGCCATTCCCGGAGGAATTCGGCAGATTTCGATATCGAATGGCTGTCGTTCGCGGAGGTCGGTCGAGGCTGGTTTGCGTCCCAGCGCTTCGGACACCTGTTTGCCGGCCCCAGCGAATTTCCCTTTGGGAGATCTCCAGGTCACTTCAGCCAGCGTGTTGGTGTTTACCTTGTGCATGGAAAGGCACGGATTTCTAACGAACGGTTACGAAGTCGTGGTGATTGAAAAGCACCAAAACAAGGTTGGCGGCCCTTCGCTTCGCCTCCCCATCGGAGTCAGAAGTCACGGCTCGCTGACTGAGGAAATCGAGACACTGCCTCTGTTCATCGATGGTGGGACGTCGCGACAAAACCCGGGCAAATGCCAATTGGACCAGCCGAGTGTCATCGCCCCCGGCATCGCTGAGGAGTTGGCCAGCCAACAATCGAGCTTGTTTCGTCGCGAGCTCACTGTTGCCTAGCGCCAAGGCTTGCTGCGGCATGACGCTCGGATGCCGTTCATAGCACTCCGTCACCGCGGCACCATCGAAGATTTGCAGAAACTCAGCCTGCTTTTCCGCTGCGTGTCGCAGGTAGATCGAACGCCGAGACGACGTCAACGCCAACGTGTGGTCCACCTCAGGCCCGCCAATTTTCGCGTCCAGAGTTCCTGCCACGTAGAGCAGATTGTCCCGCACCGCTTCAGCTTCCAGGCGTCGCGAGTTCATTCGCCAGAGATGTCGATTGTCTGGGTCCGCTGCGAGGTCGGCTTCGTCAGGGGTTGACGCCATCCGATACGCCGAACTGGTCACCATGAGGCGATGCAAGTGGCGAAACGACCAAGCGGCACCGACGTCGTTCGATGGGGATGCATTATACACGGCCGTCCGCGAACTCCCCGCATTTCGCCCGGGGCAACGAACACTCGGTTCCATGAATTCCGCCGCGAGCCAGTCGAGGAGTTGCGGGTTTGTTGGGGGTCGTCCGTTGCGCCCAAAATCGGCCGGGGTCGAAACCAAGCCGTGCCCAAAATGGCGGAGCCAAACGTGGTTGACCGCCACGCGCGCGGCCAGCGGATTCCTTCGATCCGCCACCCAATTCGCGAACGCCGTCCGTCGTCCAGTGCTAGTGGACGGATACGTCTCGACGGCCCGAGGTTCGAAATTGGCGTCAAGCGGTTTGGCCAAGCCATTGATCGCCTTGCTGACCTGCAGTTCCGCCTCGGCCAATTTCTTCTTCAACTCGTCAACCTTGTTGGTCGCCGAGGCCAACGCAGCGGTGGCCTGAAAATGCCGCAGGTTGGCGTCGGCCACGGCAGCACTGCGCTGGAGCAAAGCAATGTTGGTAGCTTGTCGGAGACGCGCGGGATCAGCCTCCGCGGCGCTGGCTGGCTCACGGGTCGGATCCGCTGGTTCAATGGCCAAGACCGCGAGGAGAGCGGCGTGCTTTTTATCGGCCAGATCGTAGGCGAGGAATGATCCTTGGAGGAGCGCCACCGAGGCGTTGGTCCCGCTTTGCGCACGCGTCCACGCAGCCTTGGCCTCCGCCACGGCCCGTTCGCTCGCCGTCACAGCATCGTGGACCACGAATCCCCGTTCATCAGGATGCGCCGCCAACCGGGGCAGCCTGACTTCATGTAAATCGAGACTCCCACCAAGCGCCGCCGGTACCCCTGCCGCAATCACTTCGTTGGTCAGTGGATGCCGCTCGTCGCCCCGCACCAAAAACCAAGTCGGAGCATTGGTCGCATCGTAGGCGCGGACGAGGCCGTTCTTAGCCCGATCCAGTTCACCCGGGACACGGTCGGTGCGGACTTGATGCGGCTCGAAGATGGCCCGCAGGGCGTAGTATTCGCGCTGCGAAATGGGGTCAAACATGTGGTCATGACACTTCGCACATCCCAGCGTGACCCCTAGGAACGCTTGCGCGGTATGCTTGACCGTATCCTCCAGCCATTGCTCACGTGACAGCATCTTGTAATTGCGCACGAGGAAACCCGTGGCGCGAAGTGTCTCGGGATCCTCAGGAGCCAATTCATCCGCCGCCAACATCTCTTTCACCACCTGATCGTAGGGCTTGTCCGCGTTGAGGGATTCAATAATCCAATCCCGCCAGCGCCAGATGTGAGGTTTCGAGTCGCGAATCTGATTCCCATCAGCCCATCCTGCCCAGTCGCTGTAGCGCCAGACATCCATCCAATGCCGAGCCCATCGCTCACCGTGTCGGGGATCGGCCAGGAGTCGTTCGACGACCTCTTCATAAGCGTCGGGTGCCGAGTCTGCCAGAAATGCCTCCAGTTCGGCCGGCGTCGGATTGAGGCCGATCAAGTCCACGTACACGCGGCGTAACAAGACTTCCTTCGACGCCTCAGGACGGGCCTTTAATCCGAGCGTGTCCCATTCGGCGGCGAGAAACGCGTCCACCGGATTGCGCACCACAAACGATGCGGGCGACGGTGTCGGAACGACGGGACGACTGACCGACTCGAACGGTCGCCAGCGATAACTCGCCAAGAACTGGGAGAATTCCGCCGCGCGCACCTCGGTCTCGGCAAGCTCTGACGCCGAGGGTGAATCATTGGTGTCACCGGGACTGTGCCCCAGCAGCAGCTCCACCTGATTGGAAACGCCATCGCCATCGGCGTCTTCAGCCGCAATGGCCGTTAATCGAGCGACCAGATCCTTCTTTTGTCCGGTCGACGCCATTTCATCGCCCAGACGTCGCAACCGATCACCAAAGGGATTGTGAGGAAACTCTTCAAGCGTCTCGGGCAATTTCCGATCACTGGGCAGATGACACGTCGTGCATCGGTCCAGAGACTTCGTCAGGAACCGGTCGTAATGCTTCTCGAAGGCGGCCTTGTTGGCAGGTGTGGCGTTGACCGGACGAGAGTCGAATCCCCACAGCAAGCTCGCGATCCAGGCGATTGAAGCCCCCGAGCGGACCATGATCCTGACTCCGCCTACCACCATTTGAAACCGGGATCCGGATCGGGACCACTATAGTTCCACTGATAGGTCTCTTTCGGGAACAGGAAGAACTCGGTGTGCCCATCGCCAAACAGCATGTTGAACCTGTACTGGCCTTTGAAGTTGTGCCACTGACTCATCGGATCGTTCTTGTCGCGATCCGCCCAAACCGGCCAATCGCCCTCGATGATCTTGTTGGCGGCACTCTTAGCGATTTCGCTCGTCTTCATCGGCAAGCCCGCCGGATCGTTCCTGGCGGCCTTTGAGTCTCCCGTGACGTGCTTGACCCGAAGTGTTTGGACCGCCCACACCGCCAGATAACTATTACCCCAGGCGTCGTAGCAAGTTCGTTTACCTTTGGGCAGCGGCTGGAGGTAACTTTTCTGCAGGGAATCTCCTTTGTCGGCCGGGCATTGGAAGGCTTTCACCGCCGGAACGTAACGATTCAGCGGACG
>DLVS01000207.1:0-6947 GCA_003445095.1 Verrucomicrobiales bacterium | reverse complement strand
GCCCAGTCCTCGTACACCGGATACGAATCCCTATTGTCATCAGCATACATCTGGAAGCCGATGCCGATCTGGTGGTGATTGCTGGTACATTTGATGGCGTTGGCCTTGACCTTCGCTCGGGCCAACGCGGGGAGGATCATTCCCGCCAAGATGGCGATAATGGCGATCACCACGAGCAGCTCGATCAAAGTAAAGGCCACTGCGCCGCGCCAAGCGGCGACCACTGAACGTATAGATGCAGTTTTCACAATACTTGTGGTGGGCTTCAGCAATCGAAGCGAGGTGGAGTGTCCGCGTCAACGCTGAACGCGTGGATTGCCGACGAAACACGTGATCACAGCATCTCAGGCGTTTTACAAGGCTGAGACAGGTTCGGCAATATCCCGTCTGCATCCGCAACGGAGTAGCCGTCCGCAAGTTCCGATCCTATAAAACGATTTGCGGTGATTTCGGACGGAGAGTGTGCTGAATTTGCGCGCAGGATGGCGTGATAAATCGCGATCGAGAAACTGCGGCCAGCAATCGCCCGACTGAATTCGAACGGGCTTTTACATGAACCAACAGCACCTAATCCAACTTGGGGTTCCGCCGGGCGAGGCCACGCGCCGGGGCTTGGAATTCATCACTCGTTATATTCTCAAAGGCTTGGATAAGGCGCGCCTCGCGTCCGAAGTTGAAGCGGTCGTCAAGGCACCCGCGGCGTTCACCCACGACGCCTTACGCGGCAACTTCGCCCAGGCCCTGCTCCGCTCCTCGCGAACCATCCGCGAATCAACAGCCCACTGGACGCAATGGGGCGAAGGACTGGAGCCCGAGGCGGTCAACCAAATGGCGAGGGCCTGTCAGTTGCCGGTCGCCGTCGCCGGCGCGCTCATGCCCGATGCGCATGTTGGCTACGGCTTGCCGATCGGGGGCGTGTTGGCCACCGATAACGCCGTAATCCCCTATGCCGTGGGAGTAGACATTGCCTGCCGTATGAAACTGACCGCGCTCGACTGGCCACTGCGTGATCTAGACCGCCGGCGCGACCGGCTGGTTCGGGCGATCGAGGAAGAGACTCGTTTCGGAGTCGGCGCGTCGTTCAAAGAACGACGGCAGCATGACGTGTTGGACGCGGATTGGAGTGTCAGTCCGGTCACCCAGACGAACCGTGATCGCGCTTGGGCCCAACTCGGAACCAGTGGAAGCGGGAATCACTTTGTCGAATTTGGGGTGCTAACGCTCGAAAATGAGCTCAACGGTTTGGCACCGGGAGAATACGTCGCGCTGCTGAGCCATAGCGGCAGCCGAGGCACTGGGGCGGCTGTGTGCGACCGCTACAGCAAGCTAGCCATGGAACGGCATGGAGACCTGCCCAAAGAGCAGAAACACCTGGCGTGGCTCGGACTCGATTCCTCGGAGGGCCAGGAATATTGGGCAGCAATGGAATTAATGGGGCGGTACGCCGCCGCGAATCACGCACTGATCCACCAGCACATCGCGGAACACCTCGGTGCGGAGGTGCTGCTCGATGTGGAGAACCATCACAACTTCGCCTGGAAAGAACGTCACTACGTCGGGGGCTCCGAACGCGAAGTCGTGGTGCATCGGAAAGGCGCGACGCCCGCGCATGCCGGGGTGCTGGGTGTCATTCCTGGTTCAATGGCGACCCCGGGCTTTGTCGTTCGAGGTAAGGGCGGGCCGAACTCGCTTGGGTCAGCGTCGCACGGCGCGGGGCGAGTCATGAGCCGGACCAAAGCTCTCGAAACCTTCGAATGGGAGAAGGTAAACCGCGTTTTGAAGGAACGAAATGTCCACCTCATTTCGGCAGGACTTGATGAAGTGCCAATGGTGTACAAAGACATCCATCAGGTGATGGCGGCCCAGAGTGACTTGGTCGAAGTGTTGGCGCGGTTCGACCCCAAGCTGGTGAAGATGGCTCCCAGCGGTGAACGGCCCGAAGACTAGCGTCTCATTGCGATCACACTCCTTCAACGCACAGACTGTGGGTCAGAATCCGATGCTTCTCGACACCGCCGCACCCGATGATTGCAGGGAATTGGCATTTGTGCCTTTCTTGCTCGTGCGTTGGCCGCGACGGACGTCTGAGACTGTGCTGCTGGTACTGCTGCTAGCGGGCTTGGTCGCGGGTTGCGCGATGCGAGGTCCGGACTGGAAGTCCTTGATTGGCGTCGCGACTTACGATGAAGCCGTGCTCCAACTGGGTCCGCCGAACTCGGTGGCCACCCTGGAAGATGGCACCAAGGTCGCCGAATGGTTGCAGTCGGCCAGCCGAGTGTACTCGACCCCAGGAGTCGGGTATGGCGTATGGGGGCCCTGGGGAGGAGGCTGGAGTTACGGAACCGTCAATTCGACCCCCAATGTGTTTCTTTTGCTAACCTTCGGACCGGACCAAAAGTTGGCCAGCGTTCGACATCTGTACAAATAATGAGTGACTTTGACACCGCGCGCGACGGGGGCGGCTTGTGGGGCTTTGCCAACCGGCTGTTGATCCTCTTGATCGTCTTGGCGCTCTTGGCGGGTGCCGGACTCAGTTACTTGCCCTTGATCCAGCAGAATCGAGGGATGCGGGTCGAGTTGGAAACCAAGCGCGCTTTGCTCAGCGCGTTGCAGGCTGAACATCGCCGCCTGCAAACCCAGGTGAATGCGCTCCAAAATGATCCCAAAGCCGTCGAACGCGCCGCGCGGGAGCAAGGAGTCGCGCGCCCCGGCGAAACGATCATTCGATTCGAGCCTCAACGCTGACCGGAACTCGGCCCGATCCGATTTTCTCCGGCATCCTTCCACCTTGCGCTGACCCCAGCGGCGGCCATGCTCCGCGGCTCCATATGCTCAAAGCTGGCATCGTCGGGCTCCCGAACGTGGGGAAGTCCACTCTCTTCAATGCGGTCACTCGCACGCGCAAAGCCCAGGCCGCTAATTATCCGTTTTGCACCATCGACCCCAATGTGGGGGTGGTGACCGTGCCTGACTCCCGGCTCGCCGTGTTGCAGAAGATTGCGCGAACCAATGTCGTCATCCCGGCCGCGATCGAGTTTGTGGACATCGCCGGTCTTGTCCAAGGCGCCAGCGCCGGAGAAGGGCTGGGCAACAAGTTCCTCAGTCACATTCGCGAAGTGGATGCCATCGTGCAGGTGGTGCGGTGCTTCGAAGATCCCGACATCCATCACGTGACCGGCACGGTCGATCCGGTGCGCGACATCGAGACGATCACGACCGAACTGGTGTTGGCTGACTTGGAAGGAATCAATAAACGACTGGAGAAAGTGTCCAAGGATGCGAAGCGGGGTGACAAAGTAGCGCTCGCCGAGCAAGGGGTCTTGCAAAAGCTCCAGCCGCATCTCGACGCCGGAAAGCCGGCGCTAACGCTGGAACTGACTCCGGAAGAACGGGCGATTTCCAAGCTGTTCTGGCTGATGACGGACAAGCCGACCATCTTCGCCTGCAACGTCAAAGAAAGTGACCTGGTCCAAGCAGACTCCAATCCATTCGTGCAGAAAGTCCGCGAGTACGTAAAGCAACACCTGGCGTGCGAAGCGGTGGTGATCTCGGCACAGATCGAAAGCGACTTGGTGGACCTGTCGGAAGAAGAAGCGAAACAGTTTCTGGCCGAATTGGGCGTTACGGAATCGGGTGTGGGCGCGCTCATTCGCGCCACCTACCATTTGCTCGGCTTGCGCACCTACTTCACGGCGGGCGAAAAAGAAGTGCGCGCGTGGACCATTCACGCCGGCGACACGGCACCGAAAGCAGCGGGCGTCATCCACAGCGACTTCGAACGTGGCTTTATCAAAGCGGAGACGGTTGCCTACACAGACCTGGTGAACTGCGGCTCGGTGGCGGCTGCTCGGGACAAGGGATTGTACCGAATGGAAGGCAAAGAATACGTCGTGAAGGACGGCGACGTGCTGCTCTTCAAGTTCAATGTGTGACGAAAAGAGCCGCCGGCATCTGGGTCCCGCCCAGTTGAGCAATCTCCCCCTGCCCAGATGGACCCGCATGAGAGAATGCGAGCTGAAGAAATCTAGGGACGCCAACGGCTCGGGCGTAAACCGGGCTCGGCTTGATCGATGATCTAGAGCATTGAGCCACAAATCATCGGCGATGGACGATATCAGGCTCCGCTATCTCTTGGCCAAGGCCGAATCCGATCCCCAATCAACCCTTTCCCAGGTGCGACCTTTTGTTGCAGGTGCAACAAAAGGTCGCACGGCTTTGCCGCGGCCCAGTCCAAACGCCTTACCGCCGAAATGACGCCGCAAAATCGTCGGTGACCACGGTTCGAATTTCCTTCGTCAGTTTTGAACTGGCACCGAGCTCCGCCAGCTTCCGTTCCCACGCTGCGCCATCGAGCGGAAGTTCCAGGGTTTGACCTAAGAGTGATGAAAAAGTAATCGCGTTGGCCAGCTCGACGGAATGTAAGCCGTCCGCACCCGACGCAATGAGCGGCGCCCCATCGAGAACCGCGGCCACAAAGTTCTGCATCAAAGTCGCGTGGGGTGTGGCGGCGTCGGAGAATGGAATTTCAATATTCCAAACGTCCGGTTTGCTGAAGCCGATATTCACCGTGCGACTCCAGTCGAGTGCATCGGCTTCGTTACGCGTGAAAGTGAGGCGATTATTCTCGAGCACGACGCGGCCGCGTGAACCGGCGATCTCAAATCGATTGGTACCCGGGGCTTCACCGGTGCTGCTCAGAAATGTTCCCGTAGCGCCATTGGCGTACTCGAAATACGCGGTGACCTGGTCCTCGACTTCGATGCGGTGCCAGCGACCGAATTGGCAGAAGCCACGCACTCGGGCCGGAAGGCCGAGCAGCCACGCCAGCACGTCGAGGTTGTGCAGGCATTGATTGAGTAAGACACCGCCGCCTTCTCCTCGCCAAGTGGCCCGCCAGCCACCGCTCGCGTAGTAAGTCTCAGTCCGGAACCAATCGGTGTTGATCCAAGTAACCCGTTGAATTTGTCCCAGGTCGCCACCGGCTAACAGGGCCCGGATCTTGGCGTACCGCGGTTCGACGCGGAGTTGGAACATGCCGGCGAGAATCAGCTCCGGCCGGCTGGCGGCGGCCGCGAGTAGTCGTTCCGCATCGGCCTTGTGCGCCGAGATGGGCTTCTCGACCATCACATGTAGGCCAGCCTCCAGGGCGGCGATGCCCAGCGCCGTATGTTGATAATGCGGAGTCGCAATGAGGACCGAATCCACCACACCGGACTGGATCAACTCGTGGGGGTCGGTGAATACCTTGAGCCCGCGAGTTCGGTATGGCTCCAGTCGGGCCAAAGTGGGATTGCAAACGGCGACGAGTTCGCAGCGCGGCACTTTGCCATCGAGAAGGTACGCGGCGTGGTGTCGGCCAATATTGCCGAGTCCGATTAGACCAAGGCGGAGAGACATGGGGCGCGGAGGTGATCAGTGATCGGTTGTCGGTAACCCGTGAGCGTGGGTGGCAAGGTTGTCGCGAATCGCTCGCTGCTGACAAGGGGCCAATGCCGATTATCCTCGCAGCATGACGGTGGCTCGGGCATGGCGAGTTTTCACGAAAGGCAGCTTGGCACTACTCAGCGTGTGGAATTCCCCGGTCGGACAGGCAGCCAAGGACGGGCTAGAGAAGATGAAGGCTCTCGTTCAAGAGCGCTTTCCCGAGGTGAAACATCTCACGACCGCGGAATTGGCAGCTTGGCTGAACAACACCAAGCGAGTTCAACCAGAGATTATCGACGTCCGAACGCGGGCTGAATTTGAAGTGAGCCATTTGGCCGGAGCGCGCTGGGTCGCGCCCGACACTTCTGCAAGGGAACTTCTGCCAAGTCTGCCCACCAATCGTCCGGTGGTGTTGTACTGTTCGATCGGTTATCGGTCCTCGAATTGCGCGACTCGATTGTTGCGAGCCGGATTTGCCCAGGTGCTTAACCTAGAAGGGTCGCTTTTCCAATGGGCCAACGAAGGCCGCCCCCTCGTACGAGACGGTGGCGTAGCGACGCAGGTGCATCCATACAGCGAGAGTTTTGGCAAACTCCTGAAGCCAGAATTGCGCGCGCCGATCACGGAGAAAGCGCGGTAGTGGTGCCGACTCCATGACGAGTCTGGTGGGCGACGCTCTGGAGAGCCGTGCGCGTGTCGAGATTCAAACCCGAACGCCGATCTTGAACCGCTAATAAACACTAATCTTCGCTGATGACAGAAGTTTCTCGAGCTTCCCATCACGTCTTTCGTTTACCCGTCCGCAATTCATGCACCAGGTCGGCAGCCCCGTAAACTTTGTCAAGGGCTTCGATGATTGCCCGGCTGTCTACACTGAGCGCTCGGGCTTGGACGTCGTCATAAACAAAATCCAGCACCAGCGATTGCAGATTCCCGTCGAAGATGATGCCCACAAATTCGCCGGCCCGATTCACCACGGGGCTGCCAGAATTGCCGCCGATGATGTCTGCCGTGTTCACGAAATTGAGCGGCGTCTGCAAGTTGAGGGCGGACTTCTTCTTGAGCCAGCGCTCCGGCAGATCGAAGGGCGGCTGGTTTTTCATTGCCGCGTTGCGCTCGAAGAGCCCGCCCATGGTCGTGAACGGTGGCACCGTGTTGCCATTTTCCTTAAAGCCTCGAATTGTTCCGAACGCGAGACGCAGGGTAAAGGTCGCATCGGGATAGGAGCTCGCGCCCTCCAACGCGAAACGGGCCTTCGCAATCGCCGCTTGGGCTTGTTGCTTGATTTCGCTCTGAGCCTCGATGGTCTTCCTCAAGTCACGTGCCTCGGCGTCGATCGACCGAGCGACTTCAACCAAGAGATCCTGAGCTGACTGCACAGCCGCCGTGCCGCCTTCGTAAAGTTTCTTGCGTAACGCGACGTCGCGGACCTTAGTAACATTGATGAGTTCCGCCGCGCGGATCCGCGGCGACCTACCCGCCAGCACGCGCCGAACCGTCGGATCGTAGATCGGCAGAGCAAA
>DLVS01000291.1 GCA_003445095.1 Verrucomicrobiales bacterium | reverse complement strand
GGATGTATCGAAGTGGGCCGGCGCCATTCCGGGCAGCGACACCCGCGCCGCCGATACGCAGAAGTGCATCCGCGCCGGCGGTAAGCACAACGACCTCGATGACGTCGGGCTCGATACTTACCACCACACGTTTTTCGAGATGCTCGGCAATTGGTCCTTTGGCGATTACTTCAAGAAGGAGGCCATCGAGTGGGCTTGGGAATTGGTGGTTGAACGTTGGAAGTTTCCGCCGCGACGGCTCTACGCGACGATTTATCAGCCCGACAAGTCGCTTGGCGATCCCAGCGAGCGCGACGAGGAAGCGTGGAATTATTGGGCCGAAAAATTTCGCAGCGTCGGCCTCGATCCGGCGGTTCACATCGTCAACGGCAACAAGAAAGACAACTTTTGGATGATGGGCGACACGGGTCCGTGCGGGCCGTGTTCCGAACTCCACGTGGACCTCACCCCTGCGGGCGACACGCGCGGCGCGCTGGTGAACAAAGGCACGGCCGAGTGTATCGAGATTTGGAACCTGGTGTTCATTCAGTTCAACGCGAACCCCGATGGATCGTTTACGCCGCTTCCCGCGAAGCACGTCGATACCGGAATGGGCTTTGAACGGGTGACCTCGATCATTCAAGGCACAAAGGGGTTCGCTGATTTCGCGAATGCCAAGGTCTCGAATTACGAAACGGACATCTTTCGACCCATCTTTGACGAGATCGAACTGTTAAGCGGCAAGAAGTATGGCTCGACGTTACCAAATTCCGGCAGCACCGGTGAAACCGAACAGGAAAAGATCGACGTCGCGTTTCGAGTCATCGCCGACCACATCCGCACGCTCAGTTTCGCGGTGGCCGATGGAATTCAACCTGGCAACACGGATCGCAACTACGTTCTCCGGCGAATCCTCCGTCGGGCAGTGAAGTACGGACGCACCTTGGGTTTTCACGAACCGTTCTTCTTCAAGCTGGTGGACGTCCTCGCGAAGACGATGGGTGACGTTTTCCCCGAGATCCGAACGAAGCAATCTCACGTGAAGGAAGTGCTGAAGCGAGAGGAAGAGGCGTTTAACAAAACGTTGGATAACGGCATCGCTCAGTTCGAGGAAGAAGCGGAGCGCCTCTTGGGGAGCGCTTTGGGGAGCACGCCCGCCTCGGGCATATCTGCTTCGGACCATGCCTTGGGGAGCACGCCCGCCTCGGGCGTAGCCGCCGGCGCCTCGCCGACGGCTCCTGGCGCCCCCGCCAGCAGTGTCCCCTCCACCGACTCCACACGCGCAACTGTTGCCGGCGGGGCGCCGACAACAGCGCCCGAGGCGGGCGCGCTCCCCAAGCAGTCTCCCCAAATCAGCGCGGCTTTCGCCTTTCGACTTTACGACGAGCAGGGCTTCCCACTCGACCTCACGGAACTCATGGCCCGAGAGCGCGGGCTCACGGTGGATGTCGCCGGCTTCAACGCCTTGATGGATCAACAGAAGAAGCGTTCTCAAGCCGCCCAGAAGAAGACTGTCATCGAGTTGTCCCAAATCGAGACGAAGACGCCCACTCACTTCCTCGGCTACGACCAGCCGCACACGGGTGCCGACGTTCAAGAAGTCGTCCAACTCAAGGACAAGACCATCGTCGTTCTTAACAACACGGTCTGTTACGCCGAGATGGGCGGCCAGGTCGGTGACACCGGTGAACTTTCCGGCTCCGGTCAGCTCTGGCGGATCGTCAATACTCAAAAGTCCGGGAACACCTGGCTTCACTTCGTCGAAGGCGGCGACGCCCCGGCCGTAGGTTCCCACGTCACCGTTCAACTCGACTCCGCGCGCCGCGCCGCCATCCAGCGCCATCACACGGTGACGCATCTCCTGCATTGGGCGATTCACGAAGTCGCCAGCAAGGAAGCGTCGCAGAAAGGTTCTTCCGTCGGTCCGGACAAGCTCACCTTCGACTTCAACAGCGCCCCGCTCACACCGACGCAAGTCGCCGACATCGAGAAATTGGTCAACGAGCGCATCCTCGAGAATGCCGCCGTCAGTTGGACCGAGGTTCCTCACGCCGACGTTAAGAACCGCAAAGATGTGATGCAGTTCTTCGGCGACAAGTACGGCGACGTCGTCCGGGTCGTGCAGATTGGCGGTCCTGCGACGAAGCTCGACGGCTATTCCATGGAGCTGTGCGGCGGCACGCACACGCGCGCGACCGGCGAAATCGGCTTGTTTCGCATTCTCGGCGAGAACGCCATCGCCGCCGGTGTTCGCCGCATCGAAGCGGTCGCTGGCCTCGAAGCCTGGAAGCGCGCGGGTGGCGAACTCGGACTGATCAAAACGCTCGCCGGCAAAGTTGGGGCACCGGTGCATGAGTTGGAGAAGAAACTCGACGCCCTGCTCGCGCACCAAAAGGGATTGGAGAAGGCACTCCAAATAGCGGTCGCCCGCAATGCGTCGAACGCCGCCAGTGAACTGCTCAGTCGGGTTCAAACCGTGAACGGCATTCCGCTCATCACCCACAACTTAGGCGACGCGGACGGTGATTTCCTGCAGGCCGTGGTCGATGCGTTGAAGGGCCGGTTCCAAGGTGTGATCGTTTTGGGCGGTGGCGCCAACGGCGCAGTGGCGTTGGTCGCGGCGGTGACTCCCGACTTCACCGCCAAGGCGCAGGCGGGAAAAATCATCCAAGCGATCGCTCCCGTGGTCGGTGGTAAAGGCGGCGGCAAGCCCGACAATGCTCGCGGCGGCGGCAAAGATGCCACCAAACTGAACGAAGCCTTAGCGAAAGTTCGCGAGGTTTTGGGCTGAACTTGGGTCGGGCGCTCCGATGCAAATCGCGTTCAAAGAGTGGGCGGTGATCGTCGAGTCCCTCGGTCGGGGCGACCAGATTCTGATCTTGCGCAAAGGTGGGATCGCGGAAGGACGCGGCGGATTCCAGGTCGAGCATCCCCAGTTCCTGCTGTTCCCGACTGGGTTTCATCAGCAGCGAGGTCAAGTCACGCCGGCGGGCCAGAAGTTATTCGATGAACTGTCCGCGCGGTTGCCCGCGGCGAATCGGGTGTTCATCGAATTCACCGCCGAGATTGTGGGCTGGCGAAAGCTCGATTCCCTGGCCGATGCCCTTCGCCTTGAAGGACTGCATTGTTGGCGGGAAGAAGTCATCCGCGAGCGATTTGATTGGGGACGGGAGTCGGCCATTTCTGTCCTCGTCCTCCGCGTAGCTCGACTCACGTCGCCCGTCGAACTGCCGATCTTGCCGGAATACGGCGGCTGCCGATCCTGGATAGAACTGGAAACGGACCTGCCGGTGGAGTCAGCAGTGCCGGTGCTCAGTGACGAGGAATTTTCGGCCCGGATAGAGGTTCTAGAAAGCGCTCTGGGCGGATCGTTGAGCGGTTGTAATCCTGGCAACGCCCGCGGAGCAATCTCTAATTAAACCGTCATGGACTGCTCCCGCCCCCGCACGAAGGATCCTCGGGAATGGCTCGAGACCTGTCCCGATTTCTCCTGGCCCCTTGTCGAGCAGGTTCACGAGTGGATCCTCAGCTGGGAACCCGATCTCACCGAATCCATCAAGTGGAACATGCTCTGTTTCACGGGACGAAAGCTGGTGTGCGGGTTGAGTGGGTGTCAGCGCCATTTGGGAGTTACGTTCTTTCGCGGTACGGAACTGCCGGATCCGACGAGCCTTCTGAGTGCGGCTGAAAACAACACCCATCTTCGTTCGTTGCGCGTCACGACTCTCGACGGTTTTCCCCACGAAGCGTTTCGTCGCCTAATCCGCGCGGCGGTGGCTTTGGACGCCGAAGCGTTGCCGCCGGTGCCTCATCGCCAGCGAGAACCGTGGCCTGTGCCGGACTTCTTTGCCGCGGTTTTGGCACAGCGAAAGAATCGAACCGCCGCAGAAAACTTCCAACGTCTCGCTCCCAGTTGCCAGCGTGAGTACTTGGTCTGGCTTTCGCAGGCGAAGCGGCCCGAGACGCGGGCGCGTCGGCTGGCCGAGACGCTAGCGGCCTTGGCGGAGGGACGGAAATGGGCGCAGCGAAAGTTGGGGTGAGGCGTTATGGAGTACGCCGGCCCTCCGGCGTTTTTAGGTCGCACTAGCGCTAAACCATAAATCGAATCCGACCCGCCGCGGAGTGCCAAAACGTCAGCGGATTGGCGCACTCCATAGCGCAAGCACCACTTCAACTGCGGTGAGTCGAAAGGTGAATTGCCGCTTCCGCTCGATTCCGAGCTTTCCCGTTCGAAGAGGTCCCGGGCAATCTGACGTCCATACGTCATGCGGCACCTTATGTTGAGACGGTTGTCAGTCCTTTGGCTGCTCGGTCTGTTCGTCGTTCACGCTGAACTTCCGGAATCGGGACTCTTCGCGCGCACCAATCTCGTTGCCTGGTGCATTGTGCCGTTCGATAGTCAGAAGCGCGGACCGGAGGAACGCGCCGCCATGTTGGATCGGCTGGGAATTCACCGGCTGGCTTATGATTGGCGCGCCGAACACATTCCCACCTTTGACGCGGAAGTGGCCGCGCTGAGGAAGCACGGAATCGAACTCACCGCGTGGTGGTTTCCAGCCGGGTTGAATGAAGAGGCCAAGGCGATCCTGGCTTGTCTCGAACGGAACCACCTTCATCCGCAGTTGTGGGTTACCATGGGGACAGAGCCCGAAGCCGACCCGACGAAATTGGCCGAGAAGATTCAAGGCGCCGTCGCGACGCTGACTCCTCTTTGCGAGGCCGCTAAGAAATTGGGCTCATCTGTAGCCCTCTATAATCACCTCGGCTGGTTCGGCGAACCCACGAATCAAGTCGCCATCATTGAGAGGCTGCGTTCCGTGGGAGTCACCAATGTCGGCTGCGTGTACAACTTCCATCACGCGCATGCACACATCGACGACTTCACCGCACAGTTGCGCGTGCTCCAGCCGTATCTCGTCGCGATCAATCTCAACGGGATGGTTCGCGAAGGTGACCGGACCGGCAAAAAGATCATTCCCCTGGGCACCGGCGACCAAGAGTTGGCGATGCTTCGGGCGTTGAAGACCAGCGGATGGAACGGCCCCGTCGGAATCATCGGGCACACTGACGAAGATGCCGAAGTCAAATTACGCCAGGAGCTCGATGGGCTAACGAGATTAGCACCTCTCGCCAATCAACCGGCTCAATCACCACTGGCTCCCGCTTCGTCCACGGCGCGCGAAGGTTTGTCACGACCGTCGCCGGCCAATCCTTCCGCCGGAAGTCCCAAAATCTCCGGCCAAGAACCGGGAACTCAGGCGGAGAAGGACTGGGAGGACAATCGCTGGCAGGAAACTGACGTCGGTCCGTTCCTCGCGTCCAATCTTCGCCTGCCCGATGGATCGACGCTCGCGAAAGGACTCAGCATCAAACTCGGCCGAAACCAACGAGCCGCCGTCGCCTACGACACCGCCCAAGGAACGGTTCGCGCGTTTTGGACCGGCGATTTCCTGAAATTCGATCCCGCTCGATTCGGTCTGATCAGCCCACCGAAACCGGGCGGACCGATCGAGTTCACGGCGATCGACGCGATCTCCAAGGAGCCACTGAAAACTTCGAACTATCAGTTTCGCGGGATTCACCGCACCGCCAGTGGAACCGTGCTCGATTACCGATTGGGCGACGCCGACGTCCTGGAAGCCCCGGCGCTGGAAGAAACGCCGGCCGGTCCCGTCCTGGTCCGACGATTGTGGATCGGTCCTCACGCCGAGCCGCTGACGTTCATCGCCACGGGCCATCTCAAAGGAACCAATTCTCAGACGTTGTCCGCTCAACACGAAGGGGTGGATGCGTCCACTGGAGTCGTTCTCCAGCAAGAATCGCGAAGGATCTCTTCGAATTCCGAAGGGACTGTCGCCTCTGCTTTGGGCGTCTCAGGTCAGCCAGTTCGTTCCTCGCAGTCGCTCAACAGTGATCGCGGTGGAATTGAAGTCATCACCCTGGAACCTTCGAAGGAGCCTCAGCGCCTTGACCTTCGATGCTGGCGCGGTCCAACCAATGCGTTGGCGCAATTCAACACTCTGTGCCAAACCGTCGGCCTGGGGGCGAATCCGAAAGACTTGTTGAAGAACCCATCGGCCCAGTGGCAGACGCTGACCACGCGCGGTCAACGCGGCGCCGACACCGACTTCCTCGCCGTCGATACTTTGACGATGCCATATGACAACCCGTGGAAGGCATTGCTCTTCGGCTCCGGAGTAGACCTGACGCCCGATGGTGCCGCCTATGTGTGTACCATTCACGGTGACGTGTGGCGCGTCACCGGGATCGACGACTCGCTGCAAGAACTGAAATGGCAACGCTTCGCCACCGGGTTATTCCAACCTCTCGGCCTCAAAGTGCGGGACGGACAGGTGTACGTGCTTGGACGGGATCGCATCACGCGACTTCGCGATTTGAACAACGATGGCGAGGCGGACTTTTACGAAAGTTTTTTCGAAGGCATCGATACTTCGACCGGCGGGCACGACTACGTGACGTGTCTCGAAAAGGATGACGCGGAGAACTTTTACTACGTGGATCCCAAAGGCGTGCACCGGGTCTCGGCGGACGGCCGCAGCAAGGAAACGCTGGCGACGGGTTTCCGAAATCCCAACGGCATGGGAGTTCGTCCTGATGGAAAGGTAATCACGGTCGCACCTCAGCAGGGCGATTGGACGCCGTCTTCCTTCATCGCGGAGATTCGGCCCAGCGGATATTACGGATACGGTGGACCACGGGTCACTCCGGACCGTCCGAACGGCTACGACGCACCGTTGCTTTGGATCCCGCATAGCGTGGACAATTCCAGCGGCTCCCAAGTGTGGGTGCCATCGGGCAAGTGGGGACCATTGAGCGGGCAAATGCTGCATCTGCTCTGGGGACGCTGCGGCCTGATGCTGGTGTTGCGCGATGCCAGCGGCACTGATTCGGCTGCGTTGCAAGGTGCGGTAGTTCCGTTGCCGGCGAAGTTCTTGAGTGGTCCGAACCGCGGTTCCTTCAACCCCCGCGACGGTTCAATGTACGTAGCGGGCAGCACGGGTTGGCAGACCAGCGCCGTGAAGGACGGTTGCCTGCAAAGGGTGCGATTCACCGGCAAGCCGGTCGGGGCGCCAGTTGGATTTCGACTGCGGGAAAAAGGACTAGAACTTGCCTTCGCCCGGCCGCTTGATCCCGCCACTGCCAACGATCCGGGCAGCTACGATTTGAAGGCGTGGAACTACAAGTACGCCCAACAGTACGGCTCTAAAGATTGGTCGGTGTCGAAGCCAAACCAAGAAGGCCGCGACCGCCTGCCAGTGGCTTCGGCAAAACTGCAACCGGATGGTAGGACAGTCTTGCTTGAAGTTCCCGATCTCGGCCCCGTGATGCAGGTTGAACTGAAGTACAATGTCGAGGCAGCGGATGGTGGACAGCCGATACGTGGAACGTTGTGGTATACCGTGAATCGCGCGATCCGATGACCGCGTCTCAATTAGATGTGCTGGCGGACACGCACATCCAAAAGCGGGCACATTCGGCCGCACTGGGAGTCACTCACCGCCCTATTTCGGCTCAGGCCGATCCTGAAGCCGCCGCGCCCTTGCGGACGCGGCGACCACGACCAGCCACGGTGGGGAGTGGAACTTCCGTCATCTGCTGCCATCCGCGAACAGCAGCCGGGTCACAATGATCGGCACCAACAAAATCAAAGCTAGCAGAGCCGCCCCGGGCGGCGCTCCAGATTCGCAGGGGGCGAAAAGAGCGACGAAATCGAGATTCTCAAGCGGTATTTTCCTGGACCGTCAGTTAGTAGCGATTCTCGCTCATATTCGTTGGGTCAGTCACCCTCCCGTCCATGCGTTGGGCCGAACTTCCGGTGGGTGATCCGCCCTCGTTGCTCGCTTGGGAGGAAGCGTTGCTCGATGTGGTAGAACTCGGAGGCGAGGAAATACTTTGGTTCTGGGAATCGACAACGACGTTCGTGGTGGTCGGGTACGGCCAGGCGGTGGAACGCGAGGTCAACCTGGTGGAGTGCCGAGCTCGGGGTGTGCCGGTTCTCCGACGTTCCTCAGGCGGAGGCGCAGTGGTCCAAGGACCCGGATGTTTGAACTACGGTCTCGCTCTCCGAACGAACGATCATCCTGGCCTGACTTCCGTGACCCAGGCTAATCAATGGATCATGGCCCGTAACGCCACGGCTTTGAATCGACTGGTCGGCGGACGAGCCAGCGTCCAAGGACATACCGACCTGGCGCTTCGCGGCGTTGATGGCGTCCTACGGAAGTTCTCCGGCAATGCACAAAGACGGACGCGAAACGCGCTTCTGTTTCACGGCACGTTCCTCTGCGACTTCGATTTGAGCTTGGTTTCCGATTTGTTGGCTTCGCCGAGTGCGCAGCCGGGCTATCGCGCCAATCGTCCGCACGCCGAGTTCGTCACTAATCTTGGGCAACCGCCCCACGCAATTCGCGAGGTGCTAAAGGTAACTTGGGACGCCGGAGAACGTTTCTTGGAATGGCCGTCGGCCAGACACGATCAGGCCCTCATTGAGCGTTATCGGCGTCCGGAATGGCACCATCGCCGGTGATCATCAGAACCAGTCGCAACGGCTCAACTCATTTGAGATTAGCGGGTTAATCCGATAGGTGCGCTCGGATCGGATCGCCAAAAAGCTCGGACAGCCCGGGTACAATTGACACCCCCGCAGGCCGCCCCGTACCTTGCAACGACTTAACGGCGGGACCTTCTGGTCCCGCCTTGGAGGTTTTTATGGCCGAAGGATATTGTGTACGGTGCAAAGCAAAACGACCCATCGCTGATGCTGTCGAAGAGACGATGAAGAACGGGCGCAAAGCCGTGAAAGGGAAATGTCCCGTCTGCGGCGCCGTCATGTTCAAGATCCTCGGTGGCAAAGCGGCCCCCGCCGTCGCCGCACCTGCCGCAGTGCCCGCGGCCCCCGCAGGCCCTCCCGTTTGAGCCGTTCGCGCCATGGCTGTCGAACTGGCCTACGTCCTGATCACTCCGTACTCGCTCGCTAAGTCTCGCACGGGCGGGATCCTGGCGCGGTTGTTGACTCGGTCGGGCTGTGAATTGGTAGCCGTCCGGATGTATGCCCCCAGCGCCGAGCTGATCCGCGAATACTCCGAACAGATTGTCACCGCCTCCGACCCGCAGGATCGGGTCACGCAAGAAGTGCTTCGCGACTATGTGCGGAAGCAGTTGGCGCCGGACTCGCGGACCGGGCGCCGCCGCCGAGTGTTGCTGTTATTGTTCAAAGGTGAGGATGCCGTTCGCCGAGTTCGTTCGGTGGTGGGCAACCTCGCTCCGCTGTTCATCCAGGGTGAGACCATTCGCGGAACGTTTGGTGACTACATCACCGACGGCGACGGTCGGGTGACTTACTTCGAGCCGGCCGTGTTGGCCGCGCCTACCGCGGAAGAGGCGAATGCCAAGCTGCTAATTTGGGCCCGGTATTCCCGCGCCGATGGTGGCCTGCTCGACAACACGATTACGTATGAGCCGGGAGTCGCGCCGCAGCGCACCTTGGTGCTCGTAAAGCCGGATAACTTCGGGGCGGCGGCAGGTCGGCCCGGCAGCGTGCTCGATTTTTTCAGTCGCACCGGCCTGTTTATCGTCGGCGCACGACTCCTACACCTCAGCACCGCGCAAGCCCTCGCCTTCTATGAGCCCGTTCGCGAAGTGATGCGAACCCGCCTGAATGCGATGGTCGGCGCCGAAGCCCGCAAAGCGCTGTCGGCGCATCCCGAGCTAGGCTTCCCGATCCCGCCGACGGTAGAACAACAATTGGGCCAATTGCTGGGGCCGTTGTACGGAGACTTCCGATTCGACAACCTAGTTCGATTCATGAGTGGTCGGTCGGAACGTGAATGCCCACCCGCTGAACTCGAGAAGCCGGGGACCGTTCCCTGTTTGGCAGTGGTCTACGAAGGCCCCGATGCGGTGGCCAAATGTCGCGATGTTCTCGGGCCCACCGATCCAGGAAAAGCGCCGCGCGGCACAATTCGCAGGGAATTTGGTTCCAACATTCTCGTCAACGCCGCACATGCGAGTGACAGCGTCGAATCGGCCCGGCGTGAACTGGCCATTGTCCAACCGGAGACTGACGACTTGAGTCGCGAAATCGCCGCGGTAGTGGGTCCGCGGTAAAGGCGGGCCGAGAATCGAACGAGAGAATCGATCCCGAATCCGCATTCGTCCGAACGAGGTGCGGCCGCCGAAATGCAGGCTGCTCCATTAGGCCGCAGCTAGCACCCTCACTCGCAGAATCCGCCAAACCTTCGGTGGAATCTTTGAAGGTTTTGGGTCAGCGTTGCCGTCGTTCACTTCAATGACACGGCCCAGCCATCTCCCTCTCAAGACCGCGCTCGCCGCGCTTTTTGGATTTGGCGCGATCACCTCGGCTGGGGGCGCACCGAAGGTGGACTTCAATCGCGACGTTCGGCCCGTCCTGTCGGACAACTGCTTCGCGTGCCACGGTCCGGATACCAATAAAATCAAGGGTGCGCTTCGATTGGATCTGCGCGACGTGGCGATCAAGCCGGCCAAGTCAGGGAAAACTGCGTTGGTTCCGGGGAAACCCGACGAGAGTGAACTTGTTCGCCGGTTGTTCACGACTGACCCCGACGATGCGATGCCCCCGGCGGAATCGCACAAGACCTTAACGACGGTACAAAAAGAACTGCTGCGACGTTGGATCGCCGAAGGCGCGGAATACCAAGGCCACTGGGCATACACACCTCCCGAAAAACCTCAGGTTTCAGCAACCGCGCGGGGGATTGATGAACTAGTCGGTCGCCGCCTCCGCGAGGTTGGCCTGAGTCCTTCGCCGGAAGCCGACCGACGCACACTCACGCGCCGCTTGTATTTCGATCTCGTCGGGCTCCCCCCCAAACCAGACGAAATCCTCGCCTTCGAGCAAGACACCTCCCCCGGCGCCTACGCACAGTTGGTTGAGCGTCTGCTCGCTTCACCTCACTACGGTGAGCGCATGGCGATCGGTTGGCTCGACGTCGTTCGTTTTGCTGACACGATCGGTTATCACTCGGACACGCCGCGTAACATTTGGCCGTATCGCGATTATGTGATCCGCGCTTTCAACAACAACAAGCCGTTCGATCAATTCACCCGCGAACAACTGGCGGGCGACCTGCTGCCAGATCCGACGCTCGAACAGAAGGTAGCCTCGGCGTACAATCGGCTGTTGCTGACCACGGAGGAAGGCGGCGCACAGGAGAAAGACTACGAGGCGCGTTATTTGACTGATCGGGTGCGCGCGGTGGGCGCCGTGTGGCTCGGGCAAACCATTGGCTGCGCGCAGTGCCACGATCACAAGTTCGATCCGATCAAAGCCAAGGACTTCTACTCGCTCGGCGCGTTCTTCGCCGACGTGAAAGAACCCATCATCGGCCGGCGAGAAGACGGCGCGTTTGTACCCAACGAAGCTCAAGCACCGGAACTCATCCGCCACGAGGAAATCGTCACCCGATTGCAACGTGAGTTCAACGGGCCGCATCCTGAACTCGCTGACGCTTACAAGAATTGGCAGCAGGCGCTACTCGCGGCGATTGAGCAAGACGCGCGCTGGACACGACTTGCCCCCGCGACGGCGACCTCGAAAGGCGAAGCAGAGTTAAAGGTCCGGGACAACCTCTCGGTGCTCGCGAGCGGCAAAAATCCGGAGCGCGATGACTACACGCTGCGATTCACGAATTCTCTGACCGGTGTTATCGGATTGCGTCTCGAGGCGTTACCGGACGATTCCTTGCCGGCCAAGGGGCCTGGGCGCGCGGCGAACGGAAACTTCGTTCTTACCGAGGTGGTGGCTCGAGTAGAACGAGACGGCGCTGAACCTCGACCGGTCTCGTTTCGCTTGGCTCGCGCCACGATCGAGCAAACCACATTCGTTGAGAACAACCCGTACAAACTTTGGTCGGCGGCGTCTGTGATCGATGGCGATTCGAAGGGGGAATCCGCCGGGTGGGCGGTGTTGCCTGAGGTCGGACGCCCGCAACGACTTCAACTCGAGCTCGAAGAACCGCTCGCACTGCTCGAGGGTGAAGGGCTTGTCGTGGAACTCCAGCAACGTCATGGCAATGGAGGCCACAATCTCGGCTGTTTCCGGATGGCCACCACCACCAATGCGGAGGCCATTCATTCCGCGCCGACGCCGCCACCGCCCAAGGAAATCGCCGCATTGGTGCAAGTTCCCGAAGACCAACGCACCGCCGAACAGCGCGATCAACTCTTCGTCCATTTCAAGAATGCGACTCCGGAACTCGCTGCCCTCCGACAGCAACTAGCGGAAGCGAAGAAAGTCCGCGCGGAGTTTGAAGCGACCGTTCCGCGTTGCCTGATTACCGAACGGTCAGAGAAGCCCCGGACCGTGCGAATTCTTCCCCGGGGCAATTTCCTGATTGAAACCGGGGACGTCGTCGAACCCGCGCTCCCAGCCTTTCTGGTGACGCCGGGAAGCCAACCTGAAGGACGTCGATTGAATCGCCTCGACTTGGCGAATTGGCTCGTGGCTCGCGACAACCCACTCACGGCTCGAGTCGTGATGAATCGGATGTGGAAGCAATTCTTCGGCACCGGATTGTCGAAGGTCCTCGACGATCTTGGCGCGCAAGGCGAGCCGCCTCCGAATCGTGCCTTACTCGATTGGCTGGCCTGCGAATTCATGGACTCCGGTTGGGATATGAAGCACATGGTGCGGCTAATCGTAATGAGCGAGACCTACCGACAGGTGTCCACCGCCTCGCGCGAACTACTGGCGCGGGATCCCGACAATCGCGAGTTGGCGCGGCAAGGACGGTGGCGGCTCGAAGCCGAATTGGTTCGGGACAACGCGCTGAGCCTGGCGGGGCTATTGGTTCCCGTGGTAGGCGGGCCGAGCGCGAAGCCGTATCAACCCGAGGGCTACTGGGAGAATCTTAACTTTCCTGTTCGTTCATACGATGCCAGCACCGCGGCCGAGCAGTATCGGCGCGGGCTCTACACCTGGTGGCAACGATCCTTTGTGCATCCCAGCATGCTGGCGTTTGACGCGCCCACTCGCGAGGAGTGCGCGGCCGAACGCAGCCGCTCGAACATTCCGCAGCAGGCCCTCGTGTTGTTGAACGACCCGACCTACGTGGAAGCCGCCCGCGGATTCGCCACCCGCGTTCTCCAAGAAGCTCCTCCGGATACGACGGCGCGGCTAACCTGGGCCTGGCGGCAAGCACTCGGCCGATCACCTGAGGCAAAAGAACTCGCGACCTTGCAAGAGTTGCTCGACAAGCACCTCGCCGAATTCCGACAAGACCCAGCGACGGCCGCCCAGTATTTGAAGGTGGGAGCGAGCCCTCCGTCCCCGGCTTTGGATCCGGCCGAGCTCGCCGCCTGGACGGATGTCGCCCGTGCCCTGTTGAACCTGCACGAAACCATCACTCGCTCCTGAGACCTTATCACGAGTCATGAATACCGGTTCTGAATTCTCGCAATACCTTCGGCAACGGCAGACCCGTCGGGTATTCCTCGGTCGAACGTCGCAAGGTGTGGGTGCGCTCGCCCTCGCCTCGCTGCTAAGCCCAGGTCGGCTTGGCGCGGTGACCAACCCAACCGATCCACGGCTCGGGGTGGTGCAGCCCACCCATTTTCCGGCGCGCGCGAAACGTGTGATTTGGCTCTCGATGGCTGGCGGGCCGTCTCATCTCGAAACGTTCGATTACAAACCCAAGCTGGCCGAAATGCACGGGCAGCCGATGCCCGAGTCGTTCACCAAGGGAAAACAGATCGCCCAGTTGCAGGGCCAGAAACTGATGTGCTACGGGCCGCAGTTGAAGTTCCGTCGTTTCGGTCAAACCGGCATCGAACTCTGCGAAATGTTTCCGCAGATCGGTTCCGTGGCCGACGAAATCTGCTGGGTGCGCTCAATGACCAGTGAGGCGATCAACCATGATCCGGCCCACATGTTCATGAACACCGGTTCGCAGATCGCCGGCCGACCGAGCATGGGCGCCTGGATCACGTACGGTCTGGGAACCGACGCGGAAAACCTTCCCGGTTTTGTGGTGCTGACCTCGCTCGGGCGGGGCGGACAAAATCAGCCGATTGCGGCGCGCCAATGGGCCGCAGGCCTATTGCCGACTCGCTTTCAGGGAGTCCATTTGCGCGGCAAAGGCGATCCGGTGATGTACTTGGGTACGCCGAATGGGGTCACTCGGGCACAACAGCAGGACGTTGTCCAAGCCGTCAATCGCCTGAATGCCCAGCACGATTCGGTGGTGGACGATCCGGAAATCGCCACGCGGATCGCGCAGTATGAAATGGCGTTCCAAATGCAGGCGAGCGTGCCCGAGTTGATGGACGTCTCGCGAGAGCCGGGAACGATTCTGGAACTTTATGGATGCAAGCCAGGCGACGGCTCCTTTGCCTCGAATTGTTTATTGGCGCGCCGGTTGGCGGAGCGCGGGGTCCGTTTCATCCAACTTTATCATAAAGATTGGGACCATCACGGCGGCGTGAAGCAAGGCATCGAATTCAAGGCAGAAGAGATTGATCGCGCTTGCATGGCGTTGATCACCGACCTCAAGCAACGCGACATGCTGCGTGACACACTGATTGTTTGGGCGGGCGAGTTCGGGCGCACACCCATGAGCCAAGGCGGCGACGGGCGTGACCACCACAATGCCGGGTTCACGGTCTGGTTGTGTGGAGGAGGAATCCGCCCGGGCACGGTGTACGGGGCGACCGACGAACTCGGTTACGCCGCGGTCGATAACCCCATTGATGTCCACGATCTCCACGCAACGATGCTGCGGACGTTGGGCATCGAACACACGCGCCTATCAATCAAGTTCCAAGGTCTGGACGTGCGCCTCACGGGCATTGCAGGCAAGGTTGTTCCTGAAATCCTGGCTTAAGCCCAAATCCCGCATCGCCCGGGCGGTAAGGACGAGTTCCACCTCGTCCCCATCTAGAACTGCGGCGGATGTGAAGTCGCCCCATGGGAAACAAGGAAAAAGCGGCGGGCCGAAAAGTGCACTCCTACTCGCCGAACCTTTCCCCGTTCCCCAGGGGGACGTTCACAAGCGAGACGGAATTGAATGGGGCCGCGGTGGAACGCAGCCCTACCACGATAGGGTGGTAAGGAGAGTTCCACCTCGTCCCCATCTAGATCTGCGGCGGATGTGAAGTCGCCCCATGGGAAACAGGGAAAAAGCGGTGGGCCGAAAAGTGCACTCCTACTCGCCCAACCCTTCCCCGTTCCCCAGGGGACATTCACAAGCGAGACGGAATTGAATGGGGCCGCGGTGGAACGCAGCCCTACCACTCCCCGGTTGCCGCAAGCCCGTATTATCAGAGTAGATTAGCGGCCATTAGCGGTTCAGCATCGGCTTGCGGTTTCGAAGCCCGGATCACTCAGGCTTCGAGTTTAACAACTTCATCGCCTTCTTGTAATTGGAGACACGCAACACGCACAGCCCGTGACGTGATTGGGGGCTGGTGGCGCTGTAAGCGTATTCGATGTTCACGTCGGCGTCGGCCAAGATCGTGGCGATTTTCGCAAGCGACCCCGGCTTGTTATCGCCGGACATCAGCAGTACCTCGTTTTCAACGACCAGCGTACCGCGTTCCTCAAAGACCGCGAGCGCCCGACGTGGATCACTCACGACCATACGCAACACCGTGTGATCCACGGTATCGCTCATCGAGAACGCGAGGATATTGATTTTGGCTTCTGCGAGAGCCTGACAAACCCGGGCGAGCGTGCCGGGTTTGTTGTCGAGGAATAAGGCGAGTTGGGTGGCAAGTTGCATGGTAGGACTCCCAAAATGGTGGCACGGTGCCGAACCAGGGGCAGGCTCCTCGTCCTCGGCCAGATTCCCAAGTCAAAAAGGGGGCAAACGCGGGGTTCCAGCGACTTCGATTATCGTCCCGAGGCGCCTCGGGCCTGCTTTGCGCTTCGCCGCCGCGCCCGAACAAGTCATAATGCGCGGGCCAATGAGTCTCCAGGAACATCGGCAAGCGATTGATCGGCTCGATGAAGAAATCGTGCGCTTGCTCAACGAGCGAACCAAACACGTGCTCGAAATCGGTCAGCTCAAACTCAAGGCTGGCGAAGAAATCTACGCGCCCCATCGCGAACGCGCGGTGCTGCAACGCATCTCCCGCAAGAACACCGGCCCCATCACGAACGAGGGACTGCGAGCCATCTATCGAGAAGTCATGTCGAGTGCGCTCTCCTTGGAGAAAACGCTGACCATCGCGTACCTCGGGCCCGAGGCGACCTTTACCCATCAAGCGGCAATCAAGCGCTTTGGAGCCAGCCTTCGTTACGTTTCGCAAAAGACCATCAGCGATGTGTTCAGTGAGGTGGCCAAACATCGAGCCGACTACGGGGTGGTGCCCGTTGAGAATTCCACCGAAGGCGTTGTCACCAACACACTCGACATGTTTGTGGATAGCGACCTCAAAATTGTTGCCCAAGTTGTCTTGCGCATTTCGCATTGCCTCGCGGGTCGCGGAAGCCGCGAGCAGATTCGGAAACTCTATGTCCATCCGCAAACTCTCGCGCAGTGCCGCGGCTGGATTCAACGCAACCTACCGCACGCAGAGTTGGTGGAAACAAGTTCCAACGCCCGCAGTGCGGAACTCGCCGGGAACGACAAGACCACGGCGGCAATCTGTGGCGAATTAGCGGCCAGCCACTACGACGTGCCTATTTTGGAGCACGATCTCCAGGACAACGCTGCCAATGCCACCCGGTTCCTCGTCCTGGGGCGCCAATGCAGCCCGCCCGGGAGCCAGGATCGCACCAGTGTGATGTTCAGCATTCGCGATGAAGTGGGTGCGTTGCATAAAGCGCTCGCCCCGTTTCGTCGGTACCGAATCAACATGACCAAGATCGAATCACGCCCCAGCAAACGGAAAGCGTGGGAATACTTCTTTTTCGTGGATTGCGACGGTCATGCCGAGCAACCCAAGGTCGCCAAAGCGATCGATCTACTGGGTCACCACTGTAGCTTTGTGAAAGTGCTCGGGAGCTATCCGAACGGTGAATAGCCGGCCGGGCGCGCTGCCGGTTGCCCCCAAACGGCCCCCGCATGTCGCCATCTAACCGCCGCCTTCCCGCAGGAATTGTCCGGTGTGGCTGTGCTCACACGCAGCGACTTGCGCTGGAGTTCCAGCCACCACCAACTGACCTCCTTCGTCGCCCGCATCGGGCCCGAGGTCGAGGATCCAATCGGCGGCGCGAATAACGTCGAGATTGTGCTCGATCACGAGCACCGAGTGGCCGGCGTCCACTAGGCGTTGAAAGACGGCGAGCAATACTCGGACATCGTCGAAATGCAGTCCGGTGGTTGGCTCATCGAACAAGAAGAAGGTCGGTCGAGTTACGGCTCCAGCCAGGGCTTCCGTTGCATCTTTCCGGGGGGCGCCACCACCCGAAATTGCGGCCGCGGACTCCGCCAAATGACTCACCAGCTTGAGTCGTTGGCTTTCGCCGCCGCTCAGCGTGTTGACCGGTTGCCCCACCCGCAGATAACCGAGTCCAACCTCGCATAAGAGGGTCAGTTTCGCGACCGCGCGTCGGGCGGCCTTGGAATCTCGAAACCCGGCGAAGAATTCACGCGCGTCTTCGACCGGAGCAGCCAACACATCATCGATGGACCACGCATCCGGTCGGCCTAGTGATGTCTCGGACGGCGGCCGAATCTTGACCTCAAGGATATGTTCCCGATAGCGGCGGCCTTGACACACCGGACAGCGCACGAACACATCGCTCAAGAATTGCATCTCAATCTTTTCGAACCCCGCGCCTCGACAGCGTTCGCACTGGCCTTGCGCAGAGTTAAAGCTGAATGCGCCCGGTGCCAGACCACGGTCCTGGGCTTCGGGGCTCGCCGCGAAAACCTCGCGAATATCATCGAACGCACCAACGTAAACCGCCGGATTGGAGCGCGGCGTGCGCCCCAGGGACGATTGATCGACTAACACAACCGCGCCCAGCGACTGCCAACCGTCCAAGTCGGCTGAGTGGAGACCAGCCCAAGCCTCTTCGCGAGATTCGCTGTCCACTTCGTCTTCGAGCGACGTTGGTCCCGTCGCGCCCGCGCCCGCCAGCTTCTGCTGCAGCAAGGGCAACAGCACCTCACGGACGAGCGTCGTCTTGCCAGAGCCGCTCACGCCGGTCAGACAGACCAATCGCCGGAGCGGAATGTCCACGGCCAATTGCCGCAGGTTGTGGGCAGTCGCGCCGCGCAATCTCAGCCAGCCATGATCCTGCGAGGCTCCCAGCGCGGTCCTCCGATCGGCAGCCGGAGATAGCAGCTCAGCACCAATTCGGATGCGCGGATCCAGCCGACGAACCGACTCGATCCGGGCCTCGGCTCGGTACGGAACGGGATTCTCCGCGGCGAAACTCACTTCATCGCCGGCTGGCTTGGCGGTTGGCTCCATCGTGACTTCGCGCTGTCGCGCCGCTCGAATCTGTCGCCGGCCCAGAAGATAATCAGCCGTCAGCGAGCTGGTGGCGTCGGTAAGCGCAGTTGGCGAGCCCTGGAATACAACTGGCCCGCCCGCGTCACCATGGCCCGGACCAAGAGCCACCAATTGATCCGCAGCACGCATTACGCTGGCTTCGTGCTCGACGACAACCACGGTGTTGC
>DLVS01000228.1 GCA_003445095.1 Verrucomicrobiales bacterium | reverse complement strand
AATCGGGGCGGTGCATAGCGTTGTGTTCGGCGGTTTCAGCGCGCAGTCCGTGGCCGATCGCATTCAGGATTCTGGCGCCAAGTTGGTGATTACGGCCGACGGCGGGTTTCGTCGCGGCAGCGTCGTACCCTTGAAGAAGAATGTGGACGAAGCGCTCCGACTCACGGACTCCCACGGGGCGCCGTTGACCAAAACCATTGAGAGGGTCGTGGTGCTGCGCCGGACTTGGACGGAAGTTCACATTGAAGAGGGACGTGACGTTTGGTGGCACCGCGAGTTGGAGTACGTGAGCGACGAGTGCCCGGCGGCGAAGATGGATTCCGAGGCGCCGTTGTTCATTTTGTACACCAGCGGTTCGACCGGCAAACCCAAGGGTATTCTCCACACCACCGCCGGTTATCTTTTGGGGGCCAAGCTCACTTCGAAATACGTCTTCGACCTTCAGCCGGACGATGTGTACTGGTGCACGGCGGACGTCGGCTGGGTCACTGGCCACAGTTATATTGTTTATGGCCCCCTGGCCAATGGCGCGACGTGCGTAATGTATGAAGGAGCTCCGAACTGGCCGGAGCCCGATCGCTTTTGGCGAATCATTGCGAAGTATGGAGTCACGGTCCTGTACACCGCGCCGACCGCGATTCGGGCGTTTATGAAATGGGGCGAGGAATGGCCGAAGAAACATCATCTCGGGTCGCTTCGGCTGCTCGGAACCGTCGGCGAGCCGATCAATCCCGAGGCCTGGATGTGGTATTACACGGTCATCGGCGGGAAGCGGTGCCCGATCGTGGACACGTGGTGGCAGACGGAGACCGGCGCGATCATGATCACGCCCTTGCCGGGAGCGACGCCGCTCAAGCCGGGCACGGCCACGTTGCCCTTTTTTGGAGTTCAGCCCGAAGTGGTGGACGATCAGGGGAAGCCGGTTCCTCCCAACACAGGCGGCAAACTCGTGGTTCGGAAGCCCTGGCCGTGGATGCTTCGGGGCATTTGGGGCGATCCCGAACGCTATCGAGCCACCTATTGGAGGGAAGTGAAGGGATGCTACTTCACGGGCGATGGCTGCCGGCAGGACAAGGATGGGTATTTTTGGATCGTCGGCCGCATTGACGACGTGTTGAACGTCGCGGGCCATCGAATCGGTACCGCCGAGGTGGAGAGCGCTTTAGTGAGTCACCCGAGCGTGGCCGAGGCCGCGGTCGTGGGGAGGCCGGATGAACTCAAAGGCCAGGCGCTGGTGTGTTTTGTGACGTTGAAGTCGGGTCAACACGCAACCCATGAACTGAAGAGCGAACTCCGCAATCACGTGGGAAAAGAAATCGGCCCGGTGGCGAAACCCGACGACGTGCGCTTCGCGGACGCGCTGCCCAAGACACGTTCCGGAAAAATCATGCGGCGGTTGCTTAAGCAAATCGCCTCCGGAGTCGAGATCAAGGGCGACACCACGACTCTCGAAGACCTAAGTGTCTTGGCGAAACTCGTGTCCACTGAAGAGTGATTCCGTGAAGTGCCCGGGAACACCGAATGGCTTCACCAGAGCTGAGCGGTCACGCCGGTGACAGTTACCCAACGCAGTCCTCCAAAAAACGAACCACCTAAGGGTTTTTGCCGGGAGCGTCGTCGGAATCAGTTCCGTCGCCGGCTGTGGCACCCCCACAGAACTCCGCCCAAACCCAGGATTGCCAGTCCCCACGACGAGGGCTCGGGAACTACCGTCGCGTCCAGGCGGATATTATCCAAATCCCAGTAGCCGGCGCCAGTACCTGACGTTGCCACCAACGACACCCCAATCGCTTTGCCAACCCACGCGTCGCCAGGCTGAACGACGACTGTTCCGGTTTGATAGTCGATCAAGTGAGTCGCCGTGGGAAAACTCGCAGAAGTGAACTCGACCGAATTGGAAGCCACCTGCATCTGCCCGTTGACGCCGTCCTCGTAGTAGATCCCGAATTCGAAGGTCGAGCCCTCCGGAATGCCGCCGCCTCCTAGAATTCCGATCGTCAGGGTGTAAGCCATGCCAGCGGTGAAGTTGGCTCCCACTTCCTGAAACAGCCCGACAGTGGGAAGAGCAAACAGGTAAAGCGCCTGGTTGCCGGTCATATTGTCAATGTGGTTGCCTTCCGTGGAGGGCGGGTTCGGAAAAACTCCCGACAACTGGTTCCATTCGATCCCAAATGTGTTCGGATCAAACCAAACCGGCTGGGGAGTCTTTTGCCAGGAATCGATCGTGTTGCTCACCGGGAAACCCTCCGGCACTGTCGGCGATTCAAAGGAGTAGTTGGGAACGTCCACGGGGTCCGCCACCAGTCGGCCAATTCCGGCGGCCAGGACCACCGACCCCAGCGCGATCGGAGCCCATCTTATCACCGGTGTGCGGCCAGCGCCTGCACCCCCCCTCCTGAGCAAAGTCGTGGATGCATTATTCAGAGTGCGATTGTCAGTAGTCTTTCGTTTCATATGGTCATGTCTTGCGAGCGTCAACGATGGGGCGGGCGAAGGCCGAACCCGGCATCAGCGCTTGGTTCTCAATCATCGGATCGGTTCTGGGAGGCCATCTCGAACGGGCCATAGAGGCGTCGCTTCGAAATTGATCCCAAACTGAACCTGAGAAATTGCGTCGGGAAGACTTGCGAGATCGCCGCGCAAATCCGAGAAAATTTTGGTTTCGAAATGCGCATCGAGATACGAGAACGGTTCCCCGTCCTTTGGGGGCGGCTGGGTTTTATCAGAATATCGCCCCAGTGATGGCAATGACCACCAACAGCTTGATCAGAGTGAAGCCGCGATGGCGCTCCGACGGCGACCAGCGCGGAAGCGCCCAACTCACGCGGCGCTCCCTTGGGGCACAGGGGGGCGTGGCTCATTCGGGGCCGCTCCGAAAGTTTGATCATCTTCATGGACCATCGATCTCCTGCCAATCTGTACCCGGAAGACAATCATATGCGAAAGCGTGCATTTGTAGTCCAACCATGAGAGCCATATCCAGCTATTGAACGTTTTGTGTTCCGATTTGGCGGCGGAGTGGACCATGCTCGCCTACACGGAATTCACGCGCTTTTCCCGATGAGCTGGTTTCAACTCGATCCTCAGAGCATCGCTGACCGCGCCCGAGCGGCGGTTTCCACCGTTCCGTCTCTCAAGGCGTCGCTCGCCCGTGGCATTGTGGGATTCACCGTGGTCAGCTTGGCCGGCTTCGTCCCGTGGGCAGTCTTCGGGCGCTGGTTTTATAAACACATTGGTGAGGCGGGACTGTATGCGTGTTGCGCCCTCGTCTTTATCGGCTTGAGCGGGCCGTTGATGCATCGGTTGGTCATCGGTCCTGGCTCGCTGACTCGTTTCTACAAGCTCTTCGGCCTGTCGTTTGCCGCCTATTCCGTGGCCTGGATTGTTGGCTGGCTGGCGTTGCGCGGGCATCCCGGGAGCCTCGCGGGATTATTCGCAGGGACCGCGATCATGGGTTGGATGCTCGTCACCGCATTCGATGCCCGCGGCGAGTTGATCAAAGTAACTGGCTCTTTGTTTGTACTGAACTCGCTTGGCTATTTCATCGGTGGCGAGGTCGAAGGATGGCTCATTCGTTGGCACCCGCTAACGGCCAAGCTGATGTGGGGCTTCTGCTACGGCATCGGTTTTGGCGCTGGCCTCGGTGTGGCATTCTATCTTTGTCAGAGTCGTGCGCGTGCCTTGCTCGATGAGGCTAGCAAAACTGCCTAGCAGCAGCACGGGTGGTTGCTGCGTTGGACTTTCAACCGGGGCCGACCCTCTGAGGTAGCCCGAGGGAGGATGTCGGAAGTGGTAGAACCTGAAAAATGTTTGATGGGGCTGGGTACGCCGGCTACTCAATCCTTGGTCTTGCCGTTCACGTTCCCGTAGGCGTGCCGGATCAGAATCTGCGTCGGATGTGTAACCATCGACGCGTTTAGAAGTCTTCGGTAAAGACAATCAACCAAGCACTAAGAACAACTACTCTTAAATCATGAAGAAGCTAATCGCACTGTTTGCCGGCTCGTTGCTGGCTACTGTCGCCTTCGCCGGCGAATTCCCAGACGTCAGCATCGCCGAGGTCAAGGCGCTGATTGAAACGAAAAAGGCCACGATCATCGACGTGAATGGCACCGAATCGTACAAGAAGGGTCACGTCCCTGGCGCGCTCGATTTCGATGTCATCGAGGCAAATTTTGCCAAAGCCCTTCCGGCGGACAAAGATGCGTTGATTATCGCTTATTGCGGTAATCCTCGGTGCACGGCCTACCAAGCTGCTGCCAAGGCTGCGCAGAAGTTGGGCTACAAGAATGTGAAACACATGTCGGCCGGTATCGCTGGTTGGAATAAGGCCGGCGAGAAAGTTGAAAAGTCGCAGTAGGAGATCGTCCTTCCTAAACAAGACGGGCATCCTTCGATGGGTGCCCGTTTTGCTTTCTCACCTCCACTGATGCGCACGCGGGTGCCCCGAGCTTACCACCCCGCGGGTAGATCGGTCAGCGTCTCCCGCAGGATCTGCCGAATGACCCGCTTCTCGGCGGGTGTAAGATATTTGTACTCCGGGTTCGGCTCGTTCTCGTCGAGCGCGTGGCCCAGATGCTCATAGACGCGGCGCTTCACCACCTCGGGTAGCCCAAGGAATACAGGACTGTAAATCATGTAGCTGCACCGGAACTTGAGGAGCCGGTTATTCAAGTCGAGATCCTTGAGGGAGGCGCCATGCACGACACGGCGCGTTCTTAGGAAGTCCGCTTTGAAGGCTTCGTCGCCGGTTACACCCCCGGGGGGAAGCGGCGCCTCGTCGGAGAACAGGAGGTACCTGACGATTCCGTGAGCCTGTCGATCTAACTCTTCGCGGTGTTCCGTGGTCAGACCACCCGGGTCCGTGTGCTGATAAGTGCGAGCCCGGTAAGTGGCCTCCACGACCCGATTCACAAAACCCGCCTGATGTTCGTGGACGAGTTGCGGCAAAAGATCACTCGAAGTGACGAGGTAACGATCATAGTTGAATCGCGCCCCCAGAGAGACAGGTGTCGTCGTAAGTACACCCCCCGTCAGATCGCCGACGAGGTTGCCCCAGTGATTGGTGAAATTGCCCGCGCCGGTGACGTACCATCCTCCGAAACGATTGGTGAGGGGAATGCCATGGCCCGTCAGCTCGCGTCGGAACGAGTCCAGACTTCCGCCGGTCGATGCGGGCACCACGGATTTGATCGTGAGCCCCGGTACGTAGCCCGTATCGCTTCCCGCATGGCAGTTCATGCAACGCGTCGAACGGTCGATCCGTATTGGCCCGCCGTCTTTCGGGATGTCGAAAATGTAGAAGATACCGCCTAACTCTGGATCCAACGACACGATCTCAATTCGACCGCCAGGAATGAATCCGAGGTAAATGTCTTCGTTGAAGTAAAGGGCGCGCGGGTTCGAGGGATTGATCAGATTCAACTGCAGGCTCGTCGTGGAAAACACGAGCATCTGCGACGAGGCGGGAATCGCGAGGAGCTTCAGCAGGCTATGGAGAAATCCTTTCTCGCTGGTGCGATCAAGCGACACCGCACCGGACTCGAGTTGGGCCTTCAGCCGCGAGAAGCGGTCCGTCGGAGTCCGTTCGAAATAGCTATGGGGCGGTTGATCCCAGTCTTTATACGTGACTTCACCCAGCGTCGCTGAGGCGCCCACGAGCAGCAGCCAGGGTACGCTAAACCAGCGTGAGACCCTCTTGCGTCTTGTTAGTACCAAGGGTTCAGGGGCGAATCTCATTTGCAAATGGTCGTCTGATGGCCGTCGCCGCCGTCGCCCCCCGTCCGCTTCACGACTTTCAGGCGACCAGTGGAGCGCCAGCCCGCTCGGAGACGGTGCCGACTCGATAGTCACTCAGATGCCTTGGGCGAACGTTCGAAGCGGAAAGTGCAACACCCCAAGTCGAGATCGGCCGGTCCTTTGGGGGGCTTTTGTCGCAGTGCTTCGGCGATGCTGCATTCCACGTGAATTCCGGTCTTCTCGGCTTCGACGATGCCCGCTTTGCGAAGAATACGAAGGTGTTTGGAGACGTTGTATTGATTGGCTCCAATCTGCGCCGTCAGCTCATTGACCGTCATCGGTTTGACCACCAACTCGCCGACAATCCGCCAGCGCGTGTCGACTGCCAGCGACTCTAACCTTTTGACGCAAAGTTCCGAGCCCATCAGTGATCAGACGCTATGCGGCTGCGACAGCAATTCAAGCTTTGCTCAGAGCGACCAGACCGACTCGATGTCCGCTGTGGCGGACTACCAAGTGAAACGAACTCATGCCGGTGGTTGTCAGTCCCGCGGGGTGAGGATACAAGTATGGATATGGAACGCCGCCGCAAATTCGTCTTGGCCCCTATCTTGATTGCGGTCGTGGTCGTCCTCTTTCAGTACTGCGGTTCCGAACGTTTTGTGAATCCCGAAACGGGTCGCGCCGCGCGGGTCGCGATGACGCCGGACCAAGAAGCCCAACTTGGCCTCCAGAGCTATCAACAAGTCCTCGCGCAAGAAGACGTGCTCGCCAGCGGTCCGGAGGTCGAACTCGTGACTCGGGTCGCCAAACGCCTCGCCGCCGCCACCGGTGACTCTGGCCGGAATTTCGACTGGCGCGTTAGCGTGGTTCGTAGTCCGCAGGTCAACGCATTCTGTCTGCCCGGCGGCAAGATTGTGGTCTATACGGGTATCATCCCGGTTGCCCAGACCGAAGCGGGCCTAGCGACCGTCATGGGCCACGAAATGGCGCACGCGACGAGTCGTCACGGAGCCCAACGGTTGTTCCAATCGCAAATCGCCAACACACTCATGTCGGGAGCGCAAATGTCCGTGTCGCTTGGCGACATGCCCGTGGATCAACAACGGGCAATCTTGGGAGCGATTGGCGCCGGAGCGAAGTTTGGAGTGATCCTCCCCTTTAGTCGCGAACACGAGACCGAGGCCGATGAAGTTGGCCTGCTGTTCATGGCACGCGCCGGGTACGATCCCCGTGAGGCCGTTGGATTTTGGCAACGGATGGCGGAAGCGAGCCAGGGCCAGCAGCCCCCTGAATTTGCTTCCACCCATCCGGCTCACGCGACGCGGATCGAACACCTCAAGGAGCTAATGCCCCGCGCGATGGAAGAGTATCAGCGACCGGGCGCCTCCCCGGCGCGGTGAATTGAGTAGAGCAGGGGGAAGCCCGTGCAGGTCCGGGTGAAGACCGCAGTGGTCATCCCTCCATTCCTAACTCTATCCAATCCTCGCCGTGGGGCTGGACCGCTGGCGGCGCCTTTGGGATGAGACCTGTCGCTCGTTCGGGGCCAATGGGGCGTCACAGATTTCGTCCCAGAAGCACGACCAACAGGACGAAGAACAGCACCCCGACAATCGCCAAGAAAATCTTGAGTGCGCTCTTGGGGTAGTTCCCGGCAATGGCTCCGTTGGTGCCGTTGACGAGCACATGAAAAGTTCGGCCGCCGAATTGATAAGTCAGCAGCCAGACCGGCACGAGAATGTGTTTGAACGTTTGGCCTGACCAATCGGCCGAGACCTGCAGGTTTCGTTGGGTGTCGCCCGGTACTTGACTCGCGCATAGTTGCTGGAGCTTGGCCGTCATTACTTCTCGGCTGTGTTGGGCCGCTGCCACCAGGTCAATTTGATACCGCTCGACGACCCAACCCGCGAGATAGTTGGGCTGATATGGAGTCAACTCCTTGGTCGGGAAAGGTTCGACCTCGTGGATGAGTTTCGGATCGACCCCCTTGGAGGCACAAACGAGTTCGTCATCAAAAAAATGATCGAGGTGGCCGGCGCTGGGTTCCCAGCGGATCTTCTGGACCGGCCGCGTTTGCCGATTGCCTTGGGCATCGGTGAACGTCTCCATAACGGTGTAGTAATAGCCGCTTTCGGCCGTCCAGTCGGCGCGTACCTGCGCGTCGAAGGTCCAGTACGGGATATAGATTCCGTGCAACTGATCAGTCATGGCGCGGGTTCCCAGCGCGTTCGGGGCGAACCAACGCTGGCCATACCATTGCCGAATGCTGTCGCGGACTTGGGTGTCGCTCACTTTGAAGGGCAACACACTTTCGGGACGAAACGGCTCCTTCACATCGGTCGAGCGAACCAGGGAAGCGGAACCGCAAAAGTCACAACGCTGGCCCACTCTGGTGGGCTCGAAGACGGAGATGGCTTGGCAACTTTGGCACAACACTTGGATTCGCTCGGTGCTCCAGCCGCGCTGGCTGTCCGGAATGGATCGCAGCGCCCCAACGAGATCATGTTCCTGGATGACGGTGGCGCCCGACGCCTGCGTTTCCAACTTCGCCGGAGAGACGGTGCCGCAATAGTTGCAGACCAGCGCCTGTTTCGCCGGATTCCAAGTTGCTTCCGCGCCGCAGGTCGGGCAGGGAAATTTGTTTTGGGCAATGACTTCAGCCATGGCGGTACGCGCTGAGACGCTGGAACCACTCGGTCATGCGGGCTAGCGGTGGCAGCGGGTTCCAGTGATTCCAGGTGAGGTTTTGGAGAATTCCGTGGAGCAGGAAATCCGCGTAAACGGGTTGTTGATCCAACAGGTACGGGGTTTCTTGCAGCATTAACTCAAAAGGGTGCATCGCGGTCGCGGCCTGTTCGGCCAGAGATTCGCGTTGCTGACGCCACTGGTCCACGCAGCCGCGGCCGAAGCGGCGTTCTTTGTGCCGAATGACCAACGTGCGTTCGGTCAAATCGGCGATAGCGGGAATGTAGTGAATGTCGGTCAATCGGAACGTCAGCCCCTCGACGTCGCGCTCCAAATACGGCAGCAGCACCGACTGAATGCCTTCCCAACGGGCGGGAAAAAGTGCGCCGTGGGCGAACATCGAATCCACGTAACGGGCGACGTTCTGTGAATCGGCGGAGTGTTCGAAGACGATTCGATCGCCGTGAACCAGAACTGGAACTTCGTAACTCGAGCCGTTCGTCAGTTCCACAATCTCCCGACGGTTGCCATTCGAAACGTTGGTCACCGAGAACGGAACCTGCCACGCCGTCAGCGCCTGAGCGATGGGCAGGCAGAACGGGCTGTGGGGAAGCTGATAGAGATTTGGCGCCGGCATTTGGTGCGGCGGAATTTGGTCGGACCGGCAGTGCTGCCGCCAGTCAAAACGAAGGCACTTATACGGGATCGCCAGAACTCCTGGCCATCAGACTGGCGTCATTCAGGTCATTGAAATCGGAGGCGTTGTCCTGGCCCCGCTCGCCGACGTGGGTGCCTGCCTTTAAGTCCATTGGAATACCCGTTTCCCAGAACAGGGCCGTGCCTTCCGCTTCCTCCCGCGGTCCCGGTTGCTTTCTCGTGAACATTCCCCGACGGTCGCAGTCAGCTTCAGCGCTGATATGAGACGCCACTCCGGACTGTTACTGGGACTGCTCGTCGCCCTGGCGTTCGCCGCGGGCGGGTCAGCCGCCGCGGCCACCAATCAGGCATCTCTATTCGGCTTCACTAACCTTTGGACGATTCACCTGACGATTAGTCCGGAGGACTGGCAAACCCTCGGCTCTCGGGGTGTCGTGCAGCGCAATAATTGGGGTGGCGGGCCAAACTATGGTGGCGGCGGGCCCGGCAATTCGGTCGGAACTTTGGAAGGATTTCTCCGGGGTGTATTCGGGGGCGGTGAGCCGCCGAGATCGTCGCCGCC
>DLVS01000466.1 GCA_003445095.1 Verrucomicrobiales bacterium | reverse complement strand
TTATTTATTTTCTGTGTTCTTTCTTTTTTTTTTCTTGTTTTTTTATTAATCTGTGTCTTTTATAGTTTTTTTTTTTAATGATGCGCCGATGACAAAGATCGAGCCATGTCGGTCCGAGCTGCGATATGCCCTCAAGAGGGTCGGCAACGGACTTTGTACGCCACGCCGAAGGCCGCGTTACTTGAATATCGTTCAGGGCCAGATCGGGCCTACCAATTTAGTGCACCGCAACTATATCCGTGAAGTGGGCAAAATCGAGCAGAACTGCGTCAGATTCGAATAATTTCACTTTCCATTCAATGGCCACGCTGCTGTCGATAATGCCTCGCACCCGTCTGTAGACGCTGGCTTATTCAGTGTGATCCTCCTCTAACCGAGAACACAACCTTTCAAATACACCTACTTATCGATTAAAGTGACGCATTGCAGATTTGGGCATTCTCGCGGTTGCTTGGAACGCGATCCCTATAATCGCAACCACGTGTCTTGCAGGACCAAACAACAAAGAGTGCAAAACAATGACCGAGCGCGATCGAGCTGATCAATTTATGGTACCTTCAAATGCCGTGGGAAAAATTCTCTCATTCATCCGCGAACGTCGCTACCAACCTTCGGAGCGCCTTCCGTCTGCGCGTTTCGCGGGATCGTGAGCACGGATTTCAGCGCATCGTGAGCAACGATTTCAGAGGATCGTGAGCAGCGATTTCAGGCGATCGTGAGCACCGTTTGGCGGTGCCGGACGCTTCGGCCGACAACTCAACCGGGCTACGGGTTTCTCATTCAACCAATGAGGAAGCCTGATGCCTACCGAGAGATTGTCGATGCGCCGGATCCGAGAAGTTCTACGTTTGAGGCACCAGGGCCTGACCGAGCGCGTCATCGCGCGGACGTTGGGAGTGAGCAATGGGGTCGTGCATGGCTACGTGCGTCGCGCCCGCCTTGCGGGACTGACCTGGCCGCTGCCGGAGGGTCTGGACGACGAGGGCGTGGAGCTGTTGCTGTTCCCGGCGCCGACGGCGGCCTCGCAAAGCGACCGGCGCCCGTCACCGGATTGGGCTTATGTGGAGAAGGAGCTGCGCCGCCGCAGCGTGACGCGCCTGCTGTTGTGGGAAGAGTATCGCGCCGCCAATCCGGACGGCTTTGGCTATACCTGGTTTTGCACGACCTTCGAGGCCTGGAAGCAGCGGGCGCGGCCGAGCATGCGCCAGACCCACGTCGGCGGGGAGAAGGTGTTCGTCGATTTCGCCGGCGACACCATCGACATCTTCGATCCCATCACCGGCGAAGTGCGCGCCATAAAGCTGTTCGTCGCGGCGATGGGGGCCTCGAACTTCACCTACGCCGAGGCCTGCCCGAGCGAGAGCCTGTCCGACTGGATCGGCGTGCATGCCAACCTGTTCCGGTTTCTCGGCGGCGTGCCGAAGTTCGTGGTCTGCGATAATCTCAAGGCCGCCGTGACCAACCCCGATCGCTACGATCCCGGGATCAACCGCACCTATGCCGAGATGGCCGGCCATTACGGCACCGCGATCCTGGCGGCCCGGCCGAGGCGGCCAAAGGACAAGGCCAAGGTTGAGGTCGCCGTCCAGATCGCACAGCGCTGGATCCTGGCCCGCCTGCGCAATCAGCGTTTCTTTTCCCTGGCGGAGCTCAATACCGCCATCCGCGGCCTCGTCGTCGAACTCAATGCCCGCCAGATGCGCGGTTTCGGCTCCAGCCGTGCCGAACTATTCGCCGAGATCGATCGTCCCAGGTTGGGAGAACTGCCGGACCAGCCCTACGTCTTTGCGCGCTGGAAGCGTTGCCGCGTCGCTCCCGATTATCACGTCGAGATCGACGGCCATTGGTATTCCACCCCTTACCGCCTGATCCGTGAACTCGTCGATGTCCGCATCGCCGACAAGACCGTCGAGGTCTTCCACAAGGGACAGAGGATCGCCAGCCACGCCCTTGCGCCCAACCGGCGTGGCCACACCACCATCGCCGATCATATGCCGAGCGCGCACCGCCGCTACGGCAAATGGACACCGGGAGGGCTGATCGCCGCCGGCGAGAAGATCGGTCCATCGACCGCGGCGTTCTTCCAGGTCGTCATCGAGGCCCGGCCGCACCCCGAGCAAGGCTTTCGCACCTGCCTCGGTATCCTGTCGCTGGCCAGAAGCTACGACAATGCGCGCGTCGATGCGGCCTGCCGACGCGGTATCCTGATCAAGGCTCGCTCCGTCGCCTCGATCCGTTCGATCCTCAAGAGCGGCCTCGATCGCGCTTTCCTCGACGAGACGTCCGACCACCAGCCCCTGCGCCACGGCAACATCCGCGGTCAGGGCTATTTCCACTGAACCAGGGAGATCCCAATGCTGACACACCCCACCCATGAACGGCTGATCACGCTTGGCTTGACCGGAATGGCCAAAGCCTTCGAGGAGCAGCGACGATCACCGGATCTCGATGCTCTGCCGTTCGAGGAGCGCATCGGGCTTCTCGTCGATCGCGAAGCCGCCGAGCGCGACACCAAACGTCTCACGACCCGCCTCAAGTTCGCCGCGCTGCGCCAGAGCGCATGCGTGGAAGACGTCGATTTGCGCACGCCACGCGGCATCGACCGCGCCGTCTTCGCTAGACTCGTCGGCGGGGACTGGATCACCCGCAACGAGAACCTGCTCATCACAGGGGCAACCGGGCTCGGCAAGAGCTGGATTGCCTGCGCCCTCGGCCACAAAGCCTGCCGCGACAATCGTTCGGTCCAGTATCACCGCGTTCCGCGCCTGTTCGAGGCGCTCGCCCTGGCTCGCGGCGACGGCCGATATGGTCGCCTGCTCAAGACCATCAGCCGCGTTCAACTCCTGATCCTCGATGACTGGGGCCTTTCGGTTCTTAATCCGCCCGAACGGCGCGACCTTCTGGAGATCCTCGATGATCGCCACGGTCGCGCCTCCACCATCGTCACCAGCCAGGTCCCCGTCGAACATTGGCACGACGTTATCGGCGACCCAACCCTCGGCGACGCCATCCTGGATCGTCTCGTTCACAACGCTCACCGCCTTCAACTCACCGGAGAAAGCATGCGAAAGCAGAACGCCCGCAATCAAACTCTTGACGCCAACTCAAACCCCTGAACCAATCACCATGTCGGTCAAAGCCACTGCTCACGATCGCGCGAAATACCTGCTCACCATCGCGTGAAATCGTTGCTCACCATCAGCGAAATGCGCA
>DLVS01000713.1 GCA_003445095.1 Verrucomicrobiales bacterium | reverse complement strand
GGTGAGACGGATCTGTTTCTGTTCAATCAAGGCCACCACAACCAGCTGTACGACGTCTTGGGCGCGCAGATTAAGGTGCTCGACGGCGTCGCGGGAGTCGCGTTTGCCGTCTGGGCGCCCAACGCTAAACGCATCTCCGTCGTCGGCGATTTCAATCAATGGGATGGACGTCGGCACACTCTCCGGCAGCTCGGCGCTTCGGGCGTTTGGGAAATCTTTGTGCCCGGCGTCGGCGAAGGGGCGCTGTATCAATTTGAAATCCTGGACGCTCACGGGAACCTCAAACTCAACACGGATCCCTTCGGGGCTTTGTACGAGCTTCCGCCGAAACGCGCGGCCGTGGTTTGGAATAATCGCAAGTTCGCCTGGACTGATGGAGATTGGCTGAAACGACGCCGGGAAACCAATCCACTGCGAGCGCCGATGAGCATTTACGAGGTCCACCTCGGCTCGTGGCAGCGCAAGAGTGATTGGGAAGCGCTTAGTTACCGAGAACTAGCCGGCAGGCTTATCGACTACGTGCGCCGGCTTGGGTTTACCCACGTCGAATTCCTTCCGGTCGCCGAGCACGCCTATTATCCCAGTTGGGGATATCAAGTCACCGGCTTTTACGCGCCGACCAGCCGCTACGGCACACCCGACGACTTTCAATTCCTGGTCAATGCCCTGCATGAGGCGGGGATCGGCGTCATCGTCGACTGGGTCCCGGCACACTTTCCGCGCGATGATTGGGCGCTCGCTCGTTTCGATGGCACGGCGTTGTACGAGCACGCCGATCCGCGCCAAGGCGCGCATCAAGATTGGGGCACGTTGATTTTCAATTTCGGTCGACACGAAGTTCGCAATTTCCTGACCGCCAATGCGCTCTTCTGGTGCGAGCGCTATCACGTCGATGGGCTGCGAGTGGACGCGGTCGCTTCAATGTTGTACCTCGACTATTCGCGCAAAGAAGGCGAATGGATTCCCAACAAGTTCGGGGGCCGTGAAAACATTGAGGCCGTCGAATTCCTCAAGCACTTCAATCACCTCGTCGGGACGGAGCATCCGGGAGTGGTCACCATCGCTGAAGAAAGTACGTCGTGGCCGATGGTGTCGCGGCCACCGTGGCTCGGCGGGCTCGGATTTAGTCTCAAATGGAACATGGGTTGGATGCACGACACCCTGGGGTATTTCGGACGTGAACCCGTACATCGAAAGTTCCACCAGAACGATCTGACGTTCGCGATGCTGTACCATTTTCATGAGAATTTCGTGCTCCCGCTGTCGCATGACGAAGTGGTGCACGGCAAAGGTTCGTTGCGCCGACGGATGCCGGGCGACGACTGGCAAGCCTTCGCCAACCTGCGGGCGGTCCTCGGGTATCAATGGTTGTTTCCGGGCAAGAAACTGCTGTTCATGGGATGCGAATACGGTCAATCGAATGAATGGAACGCGAACGCTGAGCTGGACTGGTGGCTATTGAACGAAGGTCCCTTCCACCGCGGGACGCAACAATGGGTCGCCGACCTGAACGCGCTCTATCGCCGCGAACCTGCATTGTGGCAGGGCGATTTTGAAAAGGACGGGTTTTGGTGGGTGGATTGCGCAGACCACGAAAACAGTGTGCTGACGTTCGTTCGCCACTCCCATGCGGTGGATTTCCAAACAGCGTCGTCGCACTTGCTGATCATCATGAACTTGACTCCGGTGGCGCGATCCAACTACCGCGTTGGTTTGCCGCTGCCTGGGCGCTGGAAGGAATTACTCAATAGCGACGCGGCGATCTACGGTGGCAGCAACGTGGGAAATCCCTACGGCGTGACGGCGGAAGACTACGCGGTTCACGGCCAACGACACTCGGCGCTCTTTACCCTGCCGCCACTGAGCGTGAGCGTGTTCGGAAACGAACCTTAGCCCGAACTCCGAAACAGGTTTCGTGATCGTCACTCCAACGCCAGTCGAGTCGCCGCTGCCAACGTGAGCGCCTCTCCAGCCTGCCATTCTGCCGCGAAATTCTCCTCCGCCACGCGTTCTCGTAGACCCGCGAGGGCTCGATCATAGGCCACTTGTTCGATGCGGGAAAACGACTGCGCGAGCGCCTCGCGTTGCGCCGACGCCGCTCCGTAAAGCCGGACTGCCTTTTCCGGATGTCCTTCCAGGGCGGCCAGGTCGCCAATGGCTTCCAGCACGTAATGAATCGCCCATTTGTTGCCTAGTTCGCGGGCGATACTTAGCGCTTGGACGAGGTGTCGTCGCGCCGCCGAAACGTCTCCGAGCGCGAGACAGACTCTCCCCAGGCTTCCGTGAAGCAAGCCGACGACCCACAGATCGGCCAACGCCTGGAAGGCTATGAGCGCCTCTTCCTTTTTTTGCAGGGCGCGAACGGAGTCCCCCGCGTCCGCCGCTAGACTCCCCTGTCCGTTAGCCACCATGGCTCGCAATCGTTCTGAGTTCAGCAGCCCACTCGAACCTAACGAATGGCCAATCGTCAGCGCCGCGTCGAAATGGGCCAGAGCCTTTTCCGCGTTGCCCTCATTCCGCTCGATGAAACCCAAGTACGTTTCGGAAAAAGCCACCTCGGCCGTACGGCCCAGCGACCGATAAATCCGCTGCGCCTCTTGATAGTGCCGACGGGCATCTTCGTCCCGATCCTGACACCAGGCCAACCGGCCCGCCCCCAAGGTTGCGCGGGCGCGGACAAATGTATCCTCGGGCTTGGCCGCCTGGAGGAGATTGAGGCAATGCTCGTAACCTTCAGTGAAGTAATTGCGGACTTCCCAATAGCGAATGAGGGCGCCCGCCAATCGGAGTCCCAACTCCAACGTCTCTGGATTCTCTAAACTAAACCGGAGTGCGTGGTTCAGGTTGTGGTGTTCGGTGCCGAGTCGGTCGAGCCATTCCTTTTGTTGGCCACGGAAAAGCTCCGGTTCCGCATTCTCCGCGAAACGGACAAAATACTCGAGATGGCGCTGACGGAATCGGACCGTCTCTCCGTGTTTCTCCAGCTTTTCCTCGGCGAAGGTCCAAAT
>DLVS01000851.1 GCA_003445095.1 Verrucomicrobiales bacterium | reverse complement strand
GGTGCGCTCGACGGCGTGCAGTACCTCGTCCGCCCAGTCGTGCCGGGCATCACGCTCGCGCAGTGGATCCGCGAACGCCGCGATCGCGGCCACGATCTCGCGGCCGCGGACGTCGACCTGGTGCTCGGCTGGATGGAGGAGATCCTGCAGGCCCTGCACTGCGCCCACCAGGCCGGGCTCGTGCACCGCGACGTCAAGCCGTCGAACATCATCTTCGTAGGTGGCCGCCCCAAACTGGCGGACATCGGACTGGTCGCCGATGCCAGCGACACCTGTTCGATTGTGGGCACGGAGGGATATCTGCCGCCGGAAGGTCCAGGCACGCCGCAGGCCGATCTGTTCGCCTTGGGCAAGGTCCTTTACGAAGCGACGACCGGACTGGACCGGCGCGAACTTCCGAAGCTTCCCGAAGACCTCCGGACCTGGCCCGATGCGAGCGAGGTCTTTGAGCTGAACGAGATCATCCTCAAAGCCTGCTCTTATGACGCGAAAGACCGCTATCAATCCGCTGAGGAAATGCACGCGGACCTGGTCCTTCTGGAAGTCGGTCGATCGGTTCGGCAAAAGCGGCAAGCGGACCGCCATTGGCAAGTTCTGCGGCGCTCGTCGGTATGGCTGGTTCTCGCCGTGGTTGCCTTCGCCTTATTCGCCATCCGCAATCGCCTTGGACCGCCACCGACGAATCCCGAATTCCGCAAGCGTAGCACCAATTCTTTTGCCAATCGCCAATACAACATTGGTCGGAGCCTGTACCAGAAGAACACCACGGCAAGCACTGCCAAAGCCGCCGAATACTTCCAGGCCGCCGTGAACGCCGACGCCAACTTCGCGCTCGCGCAAGCAGCACTAGCGGCGGCGTGGAGTTGGGGAGATGTCGGGACCAACCGGACCTGGGCGCTCCTGCCGCGTGCCAAAGAAAACGCCGAACGAGCCTTAGCCAAGGACGATTCATTGAGCGAAGCCTATCTGGCCTTGGCCATGCACGCCTGGATACTGGAGTGGGATTGGCCCAAGACAGAAAAGTTTTTCAAGAGAGCGATTAACTGCGATCCGCAGAATCCCCAACCCCACGAATGGTATGGGCAATTTCTCCGCGCTATGGGGCAAACGAATGAGGCCGTGCGGGAACTTGAGACCGCCGTGACCATTAATCCTCGATCACGAACGGGGATCGCGTTTCTCGGGCGCGCACTTTTGTCCGCTCGACGGTATTCGGAGGCCGTTGAGAGAATGGAACTGCTGGACGAAATGCAGAGCGACAGCATGAGTCTCTGGTGTCTAGGCGAAGCGTTGAGCTGGGGTGGGCAGATCGAACGGTCGATCACGGTGCTGGCGCGAGCAGCCGAACTCAACGGATCGGACCCGGTGATAACCACCGTTCGAACTGAAGCACTGACGAAAGCGCTCCACGAGGGAGGCGAAGCCGCGTTCTGGCAGAAACGGCTCGAGTTCTTACGAACGGAGACGTCGGACCCTATGGACCTTGCGGCGGCTTGCGCCTCGGCTGGTCAGACGGATGAGGCGCTCGACTTATTGGAGCGCGCTTATCGTGAACACCACGTCTTCCTTGTTTGGGATCTGAAGGCGCATCCGGAGTGGGACAGTCTTCGCGGCCACCCGCGGTTCAAAGCCTTGTTGAAGAAGCTTCGGCTCGATTGACCGCGACTTGACGCCGGTTCGGTCGACTGAGCTCACCGCAAGCGGGGCAGCACCGATTGCATGTATCGAAGGTCGCCCCGGTCGCCACCAGCCTCGGACATCTGACCGGCGGATTTGAACTTTTTGGCCGCTTTCCAGTGATGCGGCTCAACATGGTCGTCCGCAAAGGAAAGAGTCGCCCCCCGACTGTGGTAGTCGGCGGGTAGATCGGCCCACACGTTCGGATCGTCCTGAGCGTTGGAACCGTCCTTCTTCAGCATATTGTAGGGATCAGCCGCGGTCGAGTGCCAGAGGCCGTCATCGATGTTGTCTGGATGTCCGTCGATGAACACGAACACACCCGAGGGCTCGGGAATCCTGATTTCCGAGTATTTGTGGCGTTGGCCGACGTAATCATAGAAATCAAAAGCCCCAATCTCCTTACTGTGCAGCCAGCCATTCAACACGTAGCTGCGGAGGCGGGGGGATTTGCTTCCGCGGATACTCGATTTGTCCGCTGGACAGCGAAAAAGCCCAATCGATTCGGCAGAGGAATACAGCACGCCGCCGACAATGTTACTACGGGCCGCGTCTGTCTGAGTGTTACCCAGCACCCACGATCCCGGTAGGTTCCGGTTATTTTGCGAGATATTGGGCGGCAACTGGTCGTCGTGGTCGGTCACATACATAAACCAGCCCATCTGGAGCTGCTTGAGGTTGCTGAGACATGCGATCGACTGCGCCTTCGCTTTCGCTTTGGACAGCGCCGGCAACAACAAGCCGGCGAGGACCGCGATGATGGCGATGACCACCAGTAGTTCGATCAGGGTAAAACCGCTACAGCTATTCCTCTTCGTCCACACCGGCGCCAGATGATAACGCCTTAGCATTCCAAGGGCGACATATTGCGTCCTCATAGGCGTGATTGGGTTCAAGCCGAGTCCAGTCCTCAGGGCGTGACGAGGCGGTACAGGCGGTTGAGATGATTCGTCCACTCGGGATCGGTAAACTGAGACGAACCGGCGGTGAGGGTATTGGTGCTCACAGGAGTCCAGCCGAGACTGGCCAAGCTCGGGCTGGCTTCGACAACGACGGCAGCGTTGGTGGCCCAAGAGATGAGGAAGCCGAACCCGTTGGAGTTCACGCCAAAGCCGGGGCCGCTGCTGAGGATCACCGGGTACGGCAGCGACCAGAGCGCGGTCGGACGATCGGCGAATGTCCCGCTCCAGCCCGTAGTCCCGGGCAGATAATAAACGGTTACGTGGTCGGCATCGTCGAACGCACCCGAGCCATCGTCGATGTTTGGGGCGTTCCCTTGGAAATAAGCTCCGGTTAGGCTGCTACATCCAGAGAACGTGACGTACCTGAGGCTGATGACGCTGGTGGGGATCGTGACGCTGGCCAAGCTGGTGCAGTTGCTGAACGCCTGGTTCCCGATCTCGGCGACATTATTGCCGAGGGTGACGCTGGTCAGGCTGGTGCAGCCATAGAACGCGCGGTCCCCGATGCGGGTAACGCTGATGCCGATGGAAGCGTTGGTCAGACTGATGCAAGTTTCGAACGCCCCGGGCGTACCCTCGAAGAAATTTCCGTTGCCAATGTTGGTGACGCTGTTCGGGATCGTGATAGTGGTCAAACTGGTACAGCCAGCGAAAGTCCCGCTCCCGATGGCGCTGACGCGGTTGCCGAGGATGATGCTGCTCAGGCTGGTGCAGTTCCTGAACATTCCGCTGCCGAGGCTGATGACATTGTTGGGGATCGTGGCGCTAGCCAGGCTGGTGCAGCCGAAGAATGCCGCGACCCCAATACTGACGACGCTGTTGGGGATCGTGACGTCGGTCAGGCTGGCGCAGTTGCTGAACGCCTCGTCCCCAATCTCGATAACGCTGTTGCCGAGAGTGACGCTGGTCAGGCTGGTGCCGTAGAATGCCCGGTTCCCAATGCGGGTCACGCTAGTGCCGATGGCGACGTAAGCTAGGCTGGGGCAGTCAGAGAACGCCTCGTCGCCGATGCGAGTGACACCGTTACCGATTGCAACATTGGTTAAGCCAGCACAGTACTGAAATGCATAGTCTCCAATACTGACGACGCTGTTGGGGATCTTGAAGTTGGTGAGACCGGTGACCGAGAACGCCCCGTCTCCGATGCTAATGACACTGTCGCCGAGGGTGACGCTGGTCAGGCTGGCGCAGCCGGAGAACGCGCCGACACCAATGGTGGTTACGCTATTGGGAATCGTGACGCTGGTGAGGCTGGAGCAACGAAGGAAGGCATCGGCGCCGATGTCGATGACGCTATTGCCAATGATGACATTCGTCAGGCGAGTGCAGTCATAGAGCGCGGCGGACCCGATCGTGGTTACGCCATTAGGGATCGCAAAGCTTCCAGATTTTTGCGCCGGACATTGAATAAGCGTGGTCTGGTCCTTGTTCAACAGGGCCCCGTCCACACTGCTGTAAAAGGCATTGAGCGCCTCCACGGTGATCACGCTCAGGCTAGCGCAACCAAGGAACGCAAAGTCCTCTATGCGGGCAACGCTGTTGGGGATGGTGACGTTGGTCAGGTTGGTGTTGCCATTGAACGCATTGCCATCAATTCGTAGGACACCGCTAGGGATCGTGTAGCTCCCGGCTTTCCCCCCGGGCCATTGGATGAGTGTCATCTGGTTCTTGTCGAACAAGACGCCATCTACACTGCTGTACGATGCGTTGGAGGCCTCGACTGTGATCGCGCTCAGACTGTGGCAGCCATAGAACGCCGCATATCCGATGCTGGTCACGCTGTTAGGGATCGTGACCTCGGGCAGGCTGGTGCAGTCGTCGAACGCCACATCCTCGATGCGGGTGACACTGTTGGGGATGGAGACATTGGTCAGACTGTGGCAGCCATAGAACGCCGCTTTCCCAATGCCGAGGACGCCACTGGGGATCGTGACGCTGGTGAAACCTGGATATCCATTGAACGCATTCTGCCCAATCTGAGTGACCGGCAGGCCATCGATGGTGCTCGGGATGTCCACTGCGCCGCCGGGGCCGCCGTATCCGAGGATGGTGATCTGGCCGTTCTCGGTCGTATAAGTGAACTGGGCCTGCACCGCGGCGGGCAAGGTCATCAAAGCGAGCATTAGCAGAAACCTCGCGGCCCCGGCACTGCTCAAGTCCGCGGCCCGCGTCTTCGAGGAAGGAGTTCCGGTCGGTCTGACGGTTGTCTTCATGGGTTGGTCGTGATTGAAAGCGGGTAATGCACCGCGCCTAGGCCCAGGCACAGGATCAGTACGAGGACGTTGTGAACGAGGAACGCCAGGCTTGTTTGCATCTGCTGGCGCTTCAACGACGTGGTTGGGAAATCCTTACAGTTTATTTTACGCGATCTTGGGGAGGCCGCTCCGTGCATCCGGAGGTGGTGAATGATTCAATTTCCCCTTCGCGTCTTCGCGTGAACCCGATTTCCGGCGCCTTCGCATTTTGAAGGTTTCGCACTACGACGCGAAGACGCGAAGGATCGATCCGGTGGGGCGAAGCTTCGCGTACGCACCACCACGACCGACGTGATAAGATTCTCCACCGGTACCGCTCGTCGGAACGGTGGGCAGGGACAGACTTCGGACCGATCGGTCGCCGTGAGTGTTTCGCCGCGCCAGATCCGGCGGATTGAAGGCGGCGGCTATTGACGCGCGAGTTTTGCTGGCAGGAGCGGCACCTGTTCCACCTTAGCCGCAGACCGGAGTTCGACATCAAGGGAGCCAAGTGCCAACCCGTGCCGGATCGCCATTTCCAAATAGGCGGCGTCATAGCTGGTCAGTTTGTGCTTGTGCGCCAGCAGATGGGTTGCGCTCCAGGCCTCCTCCAGGGCCGTTTCATCGACTTCGATCGGTAAAGACTTCAGATGCGCCAGGTGTCGATGGGCCGCTGCAGAGGAGATCCGCTTTCGCCGCTCAGCGAGCACCAACACGTTCGCCACCTCCCAGCGCCACAAGGCAGGCACAAGCGCCCGTGCCCCCTGTCCAAGAGTGTCCAGGATTTGGTCGGTGGCTGGCGCCGCTTCGTCCTCCAAGACAAAGGCGAGGGCCAGTGACGAATCCAAAACGAAATTCACGGGCGACCCTCGTTCAGCAGATCTTTGATCCTCAGTTTCGACTGGCCGGGCGAATTGAGCACACTCCGCGACGACTTCATGCGGGTGATCGTACTCTGGATTTGTTCCAGATTGGGTCCCATGGCGGGAACCAATTTCGCCCTGGCCTCCCCGTGCAGGGTGATCGAGAAGCTCTCCCCGGTTTGGACGCGCTCCAAAAGTTCCGAGAATTTGGCTTTGGCTTCGGAAGCGGGAATGATCGTCGTCATGCTCGTAAGCTCCCAATTGGACCGATCTCTGACCAGTCTAAAACCAGGCCGTCACCTTGCGGGGGCGCATATTGGTTCTACGAGCATGAGCCGGAGATTCTGGGGACCGAATTCTCCAAGGCAACTCAACGGGAAGTACTGCACCGGGCTGACGAACGGCGCGCCAACCCCGCGCTCGCCCAGGCCGTGGATAACGACTACTTCGACCGATGAAGCGCCGGGTTGCGGTTGAGCAATGGGCGTAGATCGCGGAAGGGAGAACGCGTTGACTTCGGGGCGCGGGCGGAGTCTCCCGAGCGTTGGAACGGCTCGGGTTTGAGTTTGCCCGGCCAAACTGGCTCGCCTCGCGATTACGCGAAAGGCTCGCTCCATCCTTGTGTGCCGATGCACCGCGAGCTTCGACCAAAAACGTTGCAGTCAATTCTTTCAAACAAGCGGACATCACGCTCGAGGAATTGTTGGAGCAGCTATGAGCGGTCAACGCGGCGTTCTGGTTCAGCCGGGAGTTGTTCTTTCCCTGTAAGACCGCTCGCTTCGCGTCGTTGAAGCGGTACGATGACCACGATGGCTGCCGACGAGCCCAGTTCGATTCAAACCCGCCCGAGCCTGTTGCATCGGCTCAAGACCGGTGATCACTCGGAGAGCTGGCAGGAGTTTTATCGCATCTACGGAAAGTTGGCGCGAGACTTCGCCCTTCAGGCCGGTCTGACGGACACCGAAGCCGACGAGGTGGTTCAGGAAACCGCCATCGCCATGGCCAAGCATCTGCCGGAATACGATTACAATCCAAAGGTGTGCCGGTTCAAGACCTGGCTGCTGAACCAAACGTCGTGGCGGATCAAGGACCAGTTGAAGAAGCGGCGACGGAATGAAGGGCTTGTCGCCGAGCCTTTGGCGTCAAGCCGAGACGACACCACGCGGACGTCGGCCGACAAGCGTGTAGCTGACGCCGCGGCCGATCTTGACTCTTTATTTGAAAAGAAGTGGCGGCAACAACTGCTCGCCACCGCTCTGGAGCGAGTGAAAGTCCGATTCACCCTCAAACAGTTTCAAATGTTCGACCTGACCGCGTACAAGGAATGGTCGGCAGATGAGGTCGGGCGATCCCTCGGGGTGAGTGTGGCGAATGTTTATGTGACGAAGCACCGATTCGCCGCAGCGCTGCGCAAAGAGATAGCGCGATTGGAGCGGTTGACTTGAGAGTCTGACACTGTTTGCAGAACGCCGCGACAACGTCGGGAGGAGATTGCCGGTGCCAAGGATCCCGAACTTCATCTCTCGGGCCGAGGGCCGGGCCAACATTACAACTCAGTATCCGCGACTTTCCGTAGGCCTAACCGCAGCGGAATCCATCCGGCGAGGACGCTCGAGAGAACAAACACGGTCCAGGTGAAGGCCGCTTTGGCCGGAGCAAAGTCATCAGAGGCTTCCGGCCGCCAACCCCAAGGGCTCGCCACGGCCAACAGCACTACGGAGCCGACAATGTAAAGAAAGCTGAGCACGAGGCAGAATGTTCCCCCGAAGCCGCTAACAATCTTGCTTGGGTTGGACTCCTTAAAATTCGGATACAATGCTCCGAGTCCCACCGCGATGCCATTCAGCGTGAAGGTCATTACCGCGATGGCGAAGGCAAAGAACACCGAGTGGGCCGCGTCGAGGCCCAGCATCGAACAGGACAGCAAGATTAACCCGATGGTCAAACCTAAGGTGGTGACACTGGCCAGCCAGAATTTGAGACGCACGACCCGGACCAGGCCGATGGGTGCCAAGCCGACGACCCACACCCGCTTCCCTTCGAGCGAGAATTGTGGAAACACAAATCGCGTGGTCAGCGTCGCTAAATTGAGCGCACATGCGCCGAGATTCAGATAGCTCACGAGTGAAATCCAAAACGGTGAGTCGAGCTGGCGCGTGAAATGACGCAGGTTAATGATGTAGACCGTCAACAGGCCGAACAACATGAGCGCTTGACCCCACTGGGTCGTGTCGCGCCAAAAAACGCGCAGATCCTTAGCCACCAAGGCGCGCACATCGGGCGGCACAATGCCGCGCCAGCCCAACACGCCATCCAGCCAGTCACGGGGGCGGAGGAGAACACTCAGGCGTTGCACCCGGCGTTGGCGTTCCTCCAGCAGTTGGAACCAATTCCACCGAGAAAACATGCTGCCCCGTCCGTGAACGATGCTGGAGGCCTCATAAAAAGAGTTACCGAAACGCGTCGCCGCGATCCATCCAAAGAGCAGCGCGTAGCTCAGCAGCACGGCGGCAAAAAATAACGCCGTGCGGATGGCCCCTTCGCTCCAATTCTGAACGCTTGAACTGAGCCAGTAACTCGGAAGCAGCGGAAACTGGGCGAATCGAGTGTTGTCGAGCAACCGGTCGATGACGCTGAGCACGCGGGTTTCGAGCGCTTCATCGGTGATCGGTTCCGGACGAAACTTAAACAGCAGGAGACCGACGACGGTCGCGAGCCCCACGACTAGGACAACCTGGAATGCCTTCCGATCGAGAAACCGAGCAACTTGGAGCGCCAACCAACAACCCACTACTCCCGGCAGGACGATGAACAAGGCGACCAACACCACAACCATCGGATAAAAATGCCAGTCCACACGATTGACCAAACCATACGCCGCCAACAATGGAGCCACGAGAAACACGAACGCCCAAGAAGCGAGCAGCGTGGACTCGATTAGTTTCCATTGGAATACGGTTTGACGCGGAACCGGCAAGGTTAGGAGAAATGCCGTTTCGCGATTGCGAAATAAGTTCGTGTACGCAATGACGAGGTTAGAAATCAGGAGCAGGGCGAACAGGAAGGCGAATAGCAGAAACAGAAGCCGCTCGACCAATAGACCTCCCAACCCAGGGAATCTGCCGATAAAACGCAGCCCACCGTAAAAGAGCGAAAACGAAAGCCCCACATATCCCACCAGGAAGGTCGCGATCAGCGCCAGCAAGAACCAAGACTGGTCTTTCAGGGACACCATCCGACGCCAGGCCGACATTGACGCAATGCGCAACAGCAACCGCAACGGGTGCGGTGGGCGGGCAGGCACAGTCAGCGAGATCATGGTGGCGATGAACGCGGAGCCTTTAGCATATCTCGGGAGCTCAAGCCGACTGCGTGAACTCCTCCTCGGTCAGAGCTAAGAACGCTTCTTCGAGCGCCCCATCGACTCCGGCGCGGCGGCGCAGTTCGGCCGGAGTTCCTACCGCGATCAATTTCCCGCGCTGAATAATCCCCACGCGGTCCGCCAATTCGTCGGCCACGCCGATTTGGTGGGTGCTCAGAAACACGGTCATCCCTGCCTGTGCTCGTTCTTTGAGGAGGTCTTTGACGATCCGAGCATGGTGCGGGTCGAGGCCGACCATCGGCTCGTCAATCACGAACACCTCCGGCGTATGCAGCAACGCGCTGGCGATCGCTAGCCGCTGTCGCGTGCCATGACTCAGCCCTTCGATCGACTTATGGAGCCACTCTTCAAGACTGAAGCGTTCCACCAACTCGGCGGCGGATTTGGCAATCGCTTCCTCCGACATCTGGAATAATTGCCCGGTGAAACGCAGAAATTCCCAAGGAGTCAGCTTGTCATAAAGAAAGGGAAAATCGGGCACGTAACTCAAACGGGCTCGGGCCTCCAATGGTTGGCTCTGCACGTCGTAACCTGCGACGCGCGCCGCTCCTGAGGTTGGTTTGATCAAGCCGACGATCATTTTAATGGTCGTCGTCTTGCCGGCCGCATTCGGGCCAAGCACGCAAAAGAATTCCCCTTGAGGAACCGTCAGAGAAATCCCGTCAACCGCCTGCACGTCACCGAAGTTCTTCCGCAAGTCTTGCAGCTCGATCATGGGGACAGTTTAGAAGCAGCGCCGCGTTCGAGGCCCGGCAACGACTCGTTTAGCAACACCAACCCGTCGGGAAGCTTCACCTGGAGAATTTCCCCGGCGCGGCTGAGGTGGACAATCATTTGATAACGTTCGAAGGCGGTGACTTCAATTCGGTAAGTTCGAACCCGGTTGCGACCGAGCTTGAGCCAATCATTTCGGGCACTCCAGGAAAGCTTCGGCCCGACCTTTCCTGGCTCGAGTTGTTGCAAGTTGGCTGCCATCGGCGCTGGGAGGAGAGCCGCGTAGGGCCCTAATGCCTCGGTTAAACGGCGCAGGTCCTTGGCGGCGAATGTCTGCGACCAAGAGGTCTTTCCCTCTTCGAATCGAAGGCCAATGGAGTCGTCGCCTGCCTTTGCCGTGAGTTCCCAGGTGGCCGGACGCTGGAACAATCGGATCGAGAGCGATTGCCACACGCGATTGGTGTTGAGGTCGAGGTGAGCCAGAATCCGCGGACGCCGGCCGGGGCCAGGATCGTCCATCAACAAGTTGAGATCGAGGTCGAGGTTGTAGCCGGCGGATTCGATCATGCCCTCCGGAATGGCGGCGGCAGCATCGGCGGTGTGCGCGCCCGTCTCTTCCACAGTTGGAATCCAGCGAAGGCTTCCGCGCGGTTCGCCGTGGTGCTGGATTTGCAGGACAGAGGCATCGGGCGCGTTCAACAGGCGATCAACGACGGTCTCAAGGGGAACTTCCGACAAGGTCTCCCTTCCCCGGCCAAACTCTGCCCGCCACAGCAGCACGTTCATCAGCACCCAAAAAGTCGCTATCACAGCGAACAGGATGCGGGAGGACATGGGGCAAGTTAGGACGCCGCCGAGACTGCGCTACTAGAATGGGGACATCGAGCCGCTCAAGGGGTCGGTATTCTCAAGACAGTTCCCACTTTCATGCGGGTGGGGCTCAATCCGGGATTGGCGGCCAACAACGCCCGAGTGGAGACGCCGTATTTTCGCGCGATGGCGGCTGGCGTCTCGCCCGAACGAACGACATGACTCCGGGGCGTCGGCGCCCGAGGCCGCTCCGGAGTAGTGCCGGGGTTCGATTCACCGGAACGAGTGGTCCCCTGACCAGAAGTCGGCACGGTTGGGTTGCTCGGTACCGGGTTCGTCAAACCGTTTGCCTGCGGAGCTGTCGGCTGGGTTCCACCGGACGTCCCTATCCCGGAAGGCCCGAGTGCCGGCCGCAAGAGCAGCTCGGCTTGCAACCGTTGAATGGTGCTGTCCTTTTCGGCCAACTGCCGTCGGAGCACCTCAAGTTCCGTGTCCGTCTGTTGGCGACTGAGTTGCTGAGAGTACTTGAGGGCCAATTGCAATTCGCACGCCTCCAGCCGACCGGCCACCGTCGAATCGGGCTTTTGACCTCGGCGTTCGAGTAGCTGTTGATGCCGATTGTAGTGATACGCCGAATTGATAAACGCACTGCGCTGGAAAAAGAGGTCGGCCAAGGCGAGGTGAGCGGCGGCGCTGGAAGGGTTCACCAGTACCGCCTGTTCAAAACTGTCGATGGCCTTATCCAACTGGTGTTGAATCCGAAAATTCTGGCCGGCGATGTAATTGGCCTCGCGTTCTTCGGCCCCAGGGCTGCCGCCCATCCGATCGCACCCGCTCCAAACGAGGACTGCCAAGAGTCCCAGCGCGACTGACTTTCTCAATATGCCTCCCATGACCGCGCGGAGGCTAGATATTGACGCGGGCACGTCAACGTTCGCTCGTTAGAAGGGCTGGATCGGGCTGACTCCAACGGGCACCCTTGGCCAACGGTCTGATGACAATCATCCGCTTGTTCTGGCTTTGCTTGCTGGGCTTTGTCGTGGCTCCCGCACTCGCTGCCACAAACGGGACATTCCCGCGCGGAGCGGTGGCCACGATTCACCCGCTGGCTACTCAAGCGGGCGTCGAGGCGCTTGAGCAAGGCGGCAACGCTGTTGATGCCGCGGTTGCGGCGGCCCTGATGTTGGCAGTGGTCGATGGACACAATTCAGGGCTCGGCGGCGGATGTTTTGTCTTGATTCGTCGGCCTGACGGACAAGTGGTGGCGTTGGATGGACGGGAAACCGCACCGGCGGCTGCCAGTCGCGACCTGTTTGTTCGGGGCGAAAAGGCTGATTCCCAGCTGAGTCTGGAAGGCGCGCTTGCGGTGGGAGTTCCCGGTGAAGTCGCTTCCCTCGTTTATGCCACTCTTCATTTTGGTCGGCTGCCCTTCGCTCAGCTCGCCGAAGGCGCAGCGCGCACTGCCGACGGTGGCTTTGCCATCGACCGGAATTACGCGGCTCGGCTCCGCGAGACGGCTGCCGCCCTGGCGAAATTTCCGGCCTCGCGAGCTGTCTTTCTGGATCCAGCCGGAAATCCTTGGCCAGCGGGCACGATCC
>DLVS01000772.1 GCA_003445095.1 Verrucomicrobiales bacterium | reverse complement strand
ATCCGCCGCATCGTGGATCTCAAGACACCGAGCAGCGGTGAAGTCGGGCGGAATCGCTGGGACAACCTGCCCAATCTTCGGCCCACCGATGAGGTCAAATTCGTCATCGGCACTCGAGAAGACTACGCGTGGTCCAAAGAAATTATCGCGCGGCATCGGCTCGATCAAACGTGTCCTCTGCTGTTCTCGTGGGTGGCGCCGTTGTTGCCGCATCAACAAGACAAGTCTCTGAAACCCGTCCCGGCGGGGCAGACGCCACTGACGCGACAGGAGCTCGTCGAAGCGATCATCACCGACCGCTTACCCGTGCGGTTCCAACTGCAAATGCACAAGTTCATCTGGCCGCCGGACCAACGGGCGGTTTGACGTTCGATGAACTCTGCCACCGTTCTGAAACTGCTCGAGCGATACGAGTCGCGGAACATTACGTTTCGAGCGCCGGAGGGCGATTGGCCCATTGTGTGGGAACGGGCTCGTGGATGTCAGGTGTGGGATGCTGAGGGACGGAAGTACCTTGATCTCACCGCGGCCTTTGGAGTGGCCGCGGCCGGTCATGCCAATCCGCGAGTGGTGGCCGCCGGGAGACGCCAGATGGGGCAACTGCTTCACGCGATGGGGGACGTGCATCCGCATGCGTTGAAAGCTCAACTGGCTCGTGAACTCAGCAGGATCACGTTCGAACGATGGGCGAAGTCGAATTCGCGGACCGGATCGTCAACAGCGGCGGCCTCCGGTCCCACACTGCGCGGAAAGACGATCCTGACCAACTCGGGTTTTGAGGCCGTGGAGGCGGCACTCAAAACGGCGCAGTTGGCCACGGGTAGGCCCGGGGTCATTGCGTTCGCCGGCGCCTATCACGGTCTCGGTTACGGCGCGCTCAACGCGACTCACCGTTCGCTGTTCCGGGAACCGTTCTGTCGACAATTGCGCGAGTTCGGCACCTTTGTTTCCTGGCCGGAGGAGGATGGCGGCTGCTTGGATCGGATAGAGACCGAGGTGAGGCGTGCCTTTAAGAAGCGGCCAATCGGGGCGATTTTAGTCGAGCCCATTCAAGTTCGCGGCGGAGTGAGGATTCCGTCACGCGAATTCCTGCCGCTGCTTCGCCGCCTGGCGACCGAACACGAGTCGTTGCTGATCCTGGATGAAATCTACACTGGGTTCGGTCGCGCAGGACGCTGGTTTGCGTGCGAACACACGCAAGTCGTTCCGGATCTGATTTGTCTCGGCAAAGCACTGACGGGGGGATTCCCGTTGTCCGCTTGTGTTGGCCGGGCCGATGTCATGGACGCCTGGCCGCCCAGCGAGGGAGAAGCGATTCACACCAGCACGTTTTTGGGGCATCCGGTCGGCTGCGCGATGGCTTTGGCTCAGATAGAAGAGTTACGCCGGCGAAGACTGGTGGAACGCAGCGCTAGCGTTGGGGCTCAGTTTTTGGGGGAGTTGAGTTCGTTGCCGCGATCAGTCGGCAAGTTTCGGCTGCGAGCTCGCGGACTCGGACTCTTGGTTGGACTCGAATGGCAACACCCGAATCCAGCGGTGGCTGGGAGGACGGCGTTAGCGTTGGTTCGACGCCTCCTTCAACGCGGGCTGATCGTCTTACCGGAAGGTGAATACGGCGAGGTCGTGAGCTTCACCCCTCCACTGACGATTCGGGAGGCAGATCTTCGCCAGGCCGTCCGAATCGTAAGAGAAGAGCTCGATCAACTGAACCGAGTGTTGGGTTGAACCACGAATGGACACCAATTCACACCAATGAAGAGAAAATCGTCCCGAGTTGTTGGAGTGAGACTTTCCAGTGCCGAGAGGCTCGGCACCTTCTTAGGCCTAACACCGCATCCCCTCCCTCCTATTCGTGTCGCTTCCTGTCGATTGGTGTTTCGTGGTTTTTTCCCGTTTCCTTAAGCATGACGATCTCTGAAATGCGGCGCTGCCTCGAAGTTCGAGGGCTGCGGTTGACGAAATCGCTGGGCCAGAATTTTCTACACGATGGCAATCAGTTGCGCCGAATCGTCGCGAGCGCCGAACTCGCATCTGGCGATCAAGTCCTGGAGATCGGACCTGGATTAGGTCCGCTCACCGAGCTTCTGCTGGCCAGCGGTGCACGCGTCACGGCCGTCGAAATGGATGGCCGGCTTTGCGAATTCTTGCGGGAGCGTTTCGCTGGCCCGCCCCGGTTCGAACTGATCCACGGCGATGCCCTCAAGTGGCTGGGCGAGAGACCGCGCGATTGGACCAATTGGAAACTCGTGTCGAATCTTCCGTACTCCGTGGGTTCGCCGATTTTGGTGGAACTCGCGCTTGCGGAGCGTCCGCCGGAACGCCTCGTCGTCACCTTGCAACTCGAAGTGGTGCGACGTTTGGCGGCGGCTCCCGACACCGACGATTACGGCGTGCTCACCTTGCTGGTCGGGCTGCAGTTCGAGAGCGCGGGTTGGTTCAAAATTCCGCGCGATTGTTTTTACCCGGTCCCGGATGTGGATTCCGCCTGCATCACCCTGGTTCGACGGTCCGACCCACTGTTACCCGGCGTACTCATTCCAAGATTCGCTTCGGTGGTGAAGGCGGCGTTTGGTCAACGTCGGAAAATGGCGCGCAAACTCCTTCGCAACTTCGGCAACGAATCGCAGCTCGATGCGGCGTTTCGCTCCGTTGGGATTCCAGTC
>DLVS01000501.1 GCA_003445095.1 Verrucomicrobiales bacterium | reverse complement strand
GGGCAACGCCACGTTCACGATGAGCGCGTCCAAGTAAATCATGAACAAGCCCAATCCGGTGGCGACAAGAGTCGTTCGCTGTGTGCGGTTCATCGGCGTAGCTCAGTCAGTCCTTGGCGTTGCGGGCACGAGTTCGCGAATCTCGAGTCAATCAGACTGCTTGGCTTCAGCGCACTCGGGCTCCGTGCGGCGAGAGCTTGGAACGACGGTGCGGTATAGACAATCGAACAGTGACGGCGGCACGGCATGGTGTGTTTGACTACTATCTGCGCGACGAGGGCGGTGATGTCGGCACGGCGGATGGGAGTTTGGTGGCGGTTCCGCGGTTTTGGGATTAGCTGGATTAGCTGGCTGGGTGTATTGAAGGTGCTTGCCATGGACGCGCGATTCGCCTCCTATAGTGACGTCCACACGTTACCTCCTATGCATGCTCCTCCCCAATCCATCCATCCCCAGAGAGACCTGCGGCGTGCCGGATTCACGCTGATCGAGCTCCTCGTGGTCATTGCCATCATCGCCATCCTCGCCGGCATGCTTTTGCCTGCCTTGGGCAAAGCAAAAACCAAGGCCACGGGCATCAGTTGCATGAGCAATTCGAAACAGCTCATGCTCGCTTGGAAGCTCTATTCCGGTGACTACAACGACCGCTTAGTGGGCGCGGCGAACTGGACGCCTCCTGGATATCGGGCCGAGATACCCAACTGGACCGGCGGGAGTTGGCTCGACAACACGAAGGGCAAGGAATCGGATCCCAACAACTGGGACCACGAGACCTACACCAAGAAGAGCGTGCTGTGGCCCTATTGTGGGCAATCAATCGGGATATGGCATTGTCCCGCTGACCTGACCTACGGTAAGGACACCCGCCAAAAGAAGACAGTTCCGCGTATTCGCAGCATGTCGATGAACAATTGGGTCGGCGGCCCCCCGTGGGGCGAGTCCGGTGCCGGTTGGCGGGTCTATCTCCGCGAAGGCGACTTTCAAAACCCAGGTCCTTCCCAAACTTTTGTGCTCCTCGACGAACGCGAAGATTCGATCAACGACGGTTATTTCGTGGTGGATATGAATGGCTTCATCGAAGGGGATCCGTCCGGAATGAAGAAACTCGTGGACTACCCGGCTATGTATCACAACGGCGCCGCCGGCTTTGCGTTTGCGGACGGACATTCGGAAATTCACAAGTGGCTGTCGTCCGAACTACGTCGGGGGATCAAGAAAGGGCAACTCCTGACCCTCAACATCTCGATCGGCAATCGCCCGGACCTAAAGCGCGACGTCTACTGGATGGCCGAACGAAGCACTCGCAAGTAGTTGGCAGGCTAGGCAAAGCGGGTGCGCCTTCTTCCGGCGGCTACAGCTTCTCTTCGCTGCGGGCGGGCGGGTGCACTCGTTGGCCGACTATTTGCGTTTCAGAAACGACAACAGCGCAAAAACGAGGAAGACGATAAAGCAAATCTTGGCAATCCAGGCCGAAGTGCCCGCGATGCCTCCAAATCCCAACACCCCGGCGATCAGGGCGATGATCAGAAAGACGACGGCGTAATGTAACATAGTAGGCTTGGTTTGATGATGTTTGGCTATCCGCGATCTTTAGCCCAATTGAGTTTGAGTTAGATTCCTCGCTTAACGCGCGCCCATTCTCGCTTCAAAATCGCTTGCCCAAGGCGCGTGATGTTTTCGATGTCGGATTCGGTCGCTTCATCCTCGGTGCCTTCAGCCTGCAATCGTTTGAACGCCCTGTCGATCAATTGATTCAGGTCAAGATGGTCGGGCTCGTTGGGGTTAGTGAGCAGACGAATCTTCCACTGAACGAGGACAATGCGTTCCAACTTCTGCAGGAGGGCTGGGTCCGAGCTAATCGGGCCGAGCCCTCGGTCCCACTTAATTTTCCCCATCGCCTTGATGGTGACGGCCGCGACGAGGAGCGAGATTAGCTCGGCAAGCATGTCGCGCAGAGTTTCGATCCACTTCTGCCGGTTCGCCGAAAGAACAGTCGCGTTGAATTGACGCTTGGCGACGGCCAGCGTTACGAGTGGCCCAACGATGGAAGCCACGAGTGCTGTACAGGCTGAGACTAGACTTAGCAGTAGAGGATCCATGCTCTGAAGCATACCGTCTGTTCAGCGTAAGCGAGCAACGGTGACTCAAGGGAACGTTACCCTTTTGAGGGCGAGCGGCTCAAGCTCGGCTTGGGGCATTGCGAAATGGAATTAAGGTCCGCGCGCGTGAGACGGCACGGGCGGGGGCGATCTTAGTTCGGCTTAAGCTGAGGAAGTTTGACGAAACTCTTTTTCCGCGCGACGAGGAAGATTCGCGCCACCCTAATCTCCGCCTTCGCCGGCGAAACCACACTCAGATCTCCGGTAACTCTTCGATTTCCCGTGCGTGGCATCGGGACGCACCAGCCACTCTTCTCCGACAAACTCTGAATCGAGTAACGCCTCAAGGATATCGCAGTCACCCGAGGGCATGACCATCACGGTATCGTCACGTTGGACAAACGGAAAGACTCGAGTATGCCCCCTGATTCTCCCGAAGAACAACCGCGCATCCCTGCCTCCGGCACGCCGATAACCATTTCGCGGCAAAAAAACTGGGCCCTCCCAACTCTCTTCCCCGGTCCGCAACAGTTCCCGTTTGGTCGTGGGAGATTCCGACGACATCGCAGTCAAGAAGACGGTCCGGCCGTCTGACATGATCCGAATCGAGACAGATTCCGAAACCGATACCCGACACTGCGCGTGAGAATACGGGGTGGCAAACAGTCGACGTTCACAGAAAGCGAACAGCCGGCACGAATTGAACGCGTGACACAGAAAGACCGCCTCCGGCTTCTCACACCCAGGCACCAGCACAGGCACCGAGAAGGCCACTTCGGTGAACCGGATACCCATGAATGTCATTTCGGCGCCGATAATCAGAATCTGCGCCCGCCCGTTCCTCTCCACGGGACGAAGGTTCTCTTTCCTCAATCGGTTAACCCAGAAAGCCAAGTCCGCAGTGCCGACGAGAGAAACTTCTCGCGCGTGAGTTGGCTCCGCGACATATCGAATGGCCGGGCTCGAAGAATTCATTCTGGGACCCGCTCCCACGAGTTTCAGCCTCGGAGCAAGGTTCACGACTGGGAGTAATGGCACTTTCGCAGATCCGGCTATGCCACTGACAGCAACAGATCACCGCGTCCACACCTGAACGTGGGTGAGGATATTCAGCGGGAATACCACTGGCACCGTGACCTCCGCGGGGTTGGCGGAGGTGTTGTCGATTTGGGCGTCGAAGGTTGCGGCAGAGCCATTGTCGGGAGTAAGGACGACGCGAATCGGTACTACCTGTCCGAAGTCACGAGCGCGTACCTGGATCGTCTGATTGGGCGAGGTCCCGAACGGAAGAGTCAGGCTGACAGGACCCGAATCCACGGCGATCGCTCGGCCGGCGGCGGCCACGATATCAAGGCGCGGCGCGGGAGATGGGAAGACCATCATGACGCCGCCGACCGAGCCGGCGGCACCCGGATTGATCGCTAGTGACAAGCCAGATCGATCCAGCGCGTCGATTCGAGCGCGACCGTCGCCCCGACCTCCGTTGCCATTCCAGCCGCCTACTTCGAGACCTCCAGTCCCGGTGACGATGGGGGCGACCAACCGAATGGCCCCACCGCTGCCGGAGTTGAGAACTCCACTATTGTAACCACCTCCACCGACTGCCCAAATCTTGCCCGTGATCGAGATCCGAGTGCTGGAAGCGATCAGGATCGCGCCACCCCCTCCCCCCCCACCCCAGCCGGGGCTCCCTGCTGCGCCACCGCCGCCGGACCCACCGACGACCGGCTGCAACAAAGGGCTTCCATAGATCGCCCCGCGTTTGGCAGTCGGACTAAACCCTGGTTGATCGCTATAACTCGCCGCACCGGGACTGTCATTGCCGGAAACAAATAATCCGGCTTTGCCACCTCCCGGACCTTGACCATCACCCGCCGGAAGTCCGGCAGAACCGGGTGCGCCGCCGTCAAATCCACCCGGCCCACCCGCGCCCGCGACCAACGACGTGCCGCGGAGACCCGAAACATCAATCGTTCCCGCAATGGTGATATCGCCGGTCGCGAGCAGGATCACGGGAGTGTTGAGCGCGTTGCGGGTGAACCGCAGCGTGCGTCCGGCACCCACGTTAATCGTCGTGCACTGGAAGATGCCGTCCGGCGGCAGCTCAAGTGTGGCGTCAGCAGCCGTTAGGTCGATCGGGCCGTAGGAGCCGTTGCTGCCGGATTGAAATTGTTGCGCGCGGGCCGGCACCAGGACGACCAGACCAAACGCAAACGAGGCCAACAGGGTTAGGGAACGTTTCATATCAATTCTCGTCAGATAATAATCGAAGCGAACAAAGTCAGGGTGAGGGCAACTTCACTTGGAGTGGCGGGCGAGCGATGAACTCGCCCACCCCAACGGGAAAGGTTCCGCTGGCGACGGAGGGCACGGTCAAGCGAACAGGCGGACGGGCAACGAATCCTCCGGCGGCGACCGGCGACACCCCGTTAGCGCTGGCCGGCACGGCAACGACAACTGGCGGTTTGGCAAAGTACTGACCGCTCAATCCATCAGTGCCGGGTCCTGCCGAAATACTTGGGAACGCCACGTCCAGAACTGGTCTCGCGACCAGAAAGCGCGGTGGCAATGACCTAGGATTAAGTGGATCACTCCCGGCCGTGACTTCCGCTTCGTCCGTCCAGCCGTCGTGATCCGTGTCGGCCACCAACGGATTCGTGCCGGCGGCAAATTCATGCGCATTGTCCAGCGCGTCTCCGTCCGGATCTTCGAGTCCATCCTTCCGACCGTTGCCATCGGTGTCAGCAACCCGCGGGTCGGTCTCTGCCCAAACTTCTCCCGCATTGGGCAGGCCGTCCCTGTCGAAATCCTCGAAGCCGTCGAGCACACCATCGCCATCGGTGTCCGCAAGCGTTGGATTCAATCCGAGCGCCGATTCCACCTCGTCGGGCACTAGGTCCCCATCGTCATCCCGAAAATCAAAAACGCGGAACGACGATTCGAACGGCGTTGCCAACACATTCCCCGCCGCGTCTGCCAACGGAGCAGAAATCCTCAACCGATAGGTCCCGGGTCCCATCGCTACATCGGGTTCGAACGAGGCCGAGTTCAATTCCGGGCGGACGTCGAATGTCCCCTCGATCAAGACGTCGTCCGCCGTTCCCAGCGCGAGATCAGCTCCCAGATTAATCACGGCGAAGGAATTCGAGCTCACGGTGGCTGCATCGATCGGTTCTGAAAAGAAAGCGGAAACAACCCGAACGGTCCCCGACATCGATCCGTCGAAGGGGGATACGCGACGCACCGCCGGCGCCTTGGCATCGGGCACGATTCGGAGGGTCAGGGCTTCGCTGGCGGCAGAGTTGCCCCCGGTGTCCCGCGCGATGGCCTGGATCTGGAATGGATCGGAATTCAACAGGCGCGGCTCACCGACAACGAAACTGAACTCAAACGGGAAGTTGCCGTCCGTGAAAACTGGTTCGCCATTCAAGAGGAACCCGACTTGCGCCACCTGCACGTCATCAGCCACGTGCGCCGTCACGCGCAACACTTGACCCGCCTCCGCCTGACCGGGGGCGTCCGAGGTCGTCAATCGAATAGAGGGCGGCCGACCTTGCTGATCAAAGGGCAAGTAGTTGATGACTTGCAAACCAGCGGGACCATCCGCCACATACGCTAACCCGTTGTACAGCGTGACAGCCCGGGCGATCCCGGGCGTGACGATTTCGCCGACGAAAACCGCCGTGTTGGTTCGATTCGTCAGATTATATATAGAAATGTTGTGCGGCCCGTCGAAGGACAGATTTAAGCCGACCGCGGCGACGCCCAACCCAGATCCGTTGGGAACAATCTGCTTCCAACCAAACTGGGGCGTTACTCCGGCACTAATCAGGCGAGGTAGATGCGGCTGGCTCAAATCGAAGGAGTTGTTTCCCCGCGGATGGGCCGCGTACGCGATGGAGTCACCGACGAACAACCGCTGATTGACACTGGCGGGCGAAGGTGACTGGGTCGAACTCAGGTGGGTCAAGGTGGCTGAACCGTAGTCCACCGCGTGAAGGCGAGTGTCGGTCAAGGCGTATAGGAGCTGCGCACCGAAACCGACATCGCGAACTGTCTCGCCTAGTCGGAGGCGGCTCAGGATCGCTCCACTGGCCAGCTCCACGAGGACGATTTCTCCCGAACGCGTGCCGACGCAAACGAGCCCGGCCATGCTGGCGACCGATAGCACGGTGTCACCGACATTCACCTGATGCACTATCCGCGCCGCGGCCGGATCGGTCAGATCGACGACGATTAGGCCCGCGGCTTCGGCAGCTACGGCAGCGAAATTCTCTGCCAAGGCAACGCGTAAAGCGCGACCAGGAATCGTCACTTGGGCTACTTGGATCGGGTTCTGTCCGCTTCCAAGATTGAAGACCGAGATACCGCCCGCCTCGTTGGCAGTAACGGCCAGATTATTCGCAGCGCAAATATCCACGGCGTTACCCGGGGTTTCGGCCGAAGCGACAATCCCAGTTTGAGCTAAACGTCCTCCCAACGGGTCCAGGCCCTGCTGAATTTCCGCCAGATCGGTCACTCCGTCGCCGTCGGTGTCCGGCTGGCGAGGGTTCGTACCCACCACGGCTTCCACGAGGTCCGGCAATCCGTCTGCGTCAGCATCGGGTTCGCCCGCCAGCAGCCGAATCTGAAAGTCGGCGAGATCACCGGAAATCCCAGCCGATGGCGTGGTGCCTTCGGAGGTGAAGAGAGCGTGATTCACGGGATCGTAGGCCAAGAGGAGGTAAGCGACACCCGGACGAACATTCAGCGCCACGGTGCCTTGGGCGGAAAACTTCCCTCGCTGTTCGATCACGCCGTCTAACATCAGCGCG
>DLVS01000559.1 GCA_003445095.1 Verrucomicrobiales bacterium | reverse complement strand
CGAGCATGATGTTCATGATTCCAATTCCTCCAACCAGCAGGCTGATTCCTGCAATAATCCCCCCACTCAGTCGGGCATTCTGGATCTGCTTATTGATGTTCTCGATCTGATTCTCCTGAGTCTCGAAGGTGAAATCCTCAATGCCTTGGTGCGTGATCAACATCACATTTCTGGCTTGCTGGATTGCATCTTCCATTCGGCTAAAATCGGCCACCTTGATGTCGATATCGGACAACCGCGGGTCGGGAATTCCGTTGGCATTCCCTCCAGCAAGAAATCGTACCCAGGCAGTATTCAGCGGGACGTAGACCGTCATGTTCTTTCGCCAAAAAGCCCATCCGCCTCTCCGGCCCCAACCTCGAGATCGTTTCGGGCCCGCTTGTTCGGGCGCCCCTTTAAGCGCCTTCTTGCGCGCTCGATCCTTGGCTTCTTGCTCACTCATATATTCCTGGAACATACCTACTATGACAAAAGGTTGATCGTTGATCAGGATCCTTTCGCCGATGGGAATGATTTCGTGACCGACATCATCAGGCTTGCCAAAGAGTTCGTCTCGGATCCCGGTTCCAATGACACAGACCGGCCGAGCCATTTCCTCGTCCAACTCCGTGAAAAAGCGTCCGTGCTCGAGCGTGTGCAAATTCATCTCCAAAACCGCCGGCCACACGCCGACGCATTCGCTGGCTTCCGTCCGCTTGTCACCTCGGCTGAGTGTGGCGTCGCGCAACTCCATCTCGGGCGAAACCAACCGAACGAGCGGCGCACTGTTCTTGAGCGCCAAAACGTCAAGCATCGTTCGCCCGGGAGCCGAATCGGCCAAATGGTCCTGCCATGCCGGCACCGACTGGTTGATAACGCGGACCTTATCCACTCCGCCCATGGCAATCATGGCTTCTTTCAGCCCATTCTCCATGCCTTTGATGATTGCCGACATGCCCACGAGGCTCGTCACTCCCAGGATAATCCCCAGCATCGTCAAAAAGGAGCGGGACTTGTGCGCCCAGATTTCCTTAAGCCCAACCAGGATGGAGTTGATGAAGATCATCAGTCGTAACGCAGAGCCTGAATCACATTCATTCGCCCGGCCCGAAAGGCCGGAATGAGCCCCGCCAAAATGCCGATGGCGACACTCGCTCCAAACGCCACCAACATGGAGCCGGCCGTAATGACCGGTTCATTGTCGGTGGGCGTCATTGAGGCAATTAACCGGATCAATCCCAAACTCGTCGCCAATCCCACGATGCCTCCCAACACGGCGATCACCGTGCTCTCGATGATGATTTGAACGAAGACTTCCATATCACCCGCTCCGACGGCCTTGCGGATTCCAATCTCTCGGATGCGTTCGCTGATGCTCGCCAGCATGATATTCATGATGCCGATCCCGCCGACCAAGAGGCTGATACCGGCGATCAGTCCCCCACTCACCCGAGCGTTGCCAATGAAGATATTGATCTGCTCCGCCCAATCCTCCTGAGTGCGAAACGAAAAGTCTTCAATTCCCCGATGGTTCACCATCAAAACGTTCCGCATTTGAGTCAGGGCCTCATTGATCCGCAACGGATCGGCGATCTTAATTTCAATGCTACTGAGAGTCGGTACGGCCGGCCCGTTAGTTTGCCCAGACCTCATCTTCATCCACATCGTGTTTAGAGGCATGTACACGGTGTTATTCTTAATCCAAAATGCAAAGTTACCCCGTCGGCCGCTTCCGCCCCAACCGCGACTCCGCTGAGGGCCTGACGGTTGATTGGTGACGCCGGTCGCCAGCTGCGCCGCTCGTTCCTTCTCTCGAAACTCCCGAGTCTTCCGCTCCTGCTCGCTCTCATAGTGATCGAACATTCCAATGATCGTGAATGGATATCCGTTGATCGTCATGGTCTTCCCGACCGGGATCACTGGCTCGCCGGTATCCTCCGGCTTACCGAATAGCTCGTCGCGGATTCCTGTGCCAATGACCACCACATTCCGGGCGAGTTCGTCGTCGAGTTCATTGAACATCCGTCCATGGGCCACCTTGTGCTCCATCAGTTCGAGCTGAATCGGCCAGACCCCAGCCGTCATAAACGTCCTGTGCGTCTTGCCATTGGCCGCCAGTGTAGGACTCATGCCGTCGAACCGCATCTCCGGAGAAATCTTGGCCGCCTCGGGGGCGGAACTCCGCAGCGCATACACATCATTCATCGTCACGCCGACCGCTAAGTCGCGCATGTGGCGCTGTTCCACGGGGACTGGCTGCGCTTCAACTCGAACTTTGGCCACGCCACCGAGCGCCGTCAGTGATTCCCTCGCTCCATTTTCCATGCCTTGTACGAGCGCGTTCATCGCCACGAGCGATGAAACACCCAGAATGATGCCCAACATCGTCAATAGGCTCCGGAATTTGTGAGCCCAGATTTCTTTCAATCCGACCGCGATGGCGTTCCAGAGCGACATAGCCGCGACAATTCAGGGGGCCGCCCCAGCCAAGTGCGTCTCTTTGATGCGATCTAGTCCGGCGAGCCGTTCGTCCACTCTCTCGGCGACTTTGCCATTTCGAATCTCGATCCGACGCGGAGTCACTGCGGCGATTTCCGGATTGTGAGTAACGAGGATAATCGTCCGCCCCTCCTCACTGAGTTTGCGGAAAAGTGCCAAGATCACTTCACCCGTGTGGGTATCGAGGTTGCCCGTAGGTTCGTCGGCGAACACAATCCGAGGGTCATTGACCAGCGCCCGCGCAATGGCCACGCGTTGCTGTTGGCCACCCGAAAGCTGGGAGGGCCGGTTCTTGAGCCGGTTGCTCATTTCCACGAGCTCCAGCGCTCGTTCCGCCCGTTGGCGGCGTTCACGCGAACTGACCCCAGCGTAAATCATCGGGAGCTCAACATTTTGGACTACGTTAAGCTTGGGCAGGAGGTTGAAGAACTGAAACACAAACCCAATTTTGCGATTCCGCATGTGGGCCAGTTCCCGAGCCGAGGCGCTTTGGACCGGAGTACCGTCCAGCGTCACGGTCCCGAGAGAGGGCGTATCCAAACAACCTAAGATATGCATCAACGTCGATTTTCCGCTGCCCGACGGACCGATGATCGACACAAACTCCCCGCCGCCTATATCCAACGACACATCATCCAGCGCGCGGATTTCTTCGCCGCCCAGATGGTAAATCTTGCTGACGTTGCGCAGTTCGAGCAGAGCCACGGATTAGGAAAATAGAACGGTTAAAACGAACCTTCGCTCACAGCGGAATTGAATCGGTTCAACGAGCCGAGACCACCGTCCTGGGCGCCGCCACCGAGGTCGAGGACGAGCGTGACCCACCCGTCGTAGAATTGCTGCCTCCCGCCCGGGAACCCGGGACTGCCGGGTTGGCTCCCGCCGCTTTGGCCTTGTCTTCGAGCGAAACTATATCCCCCGATTGCAATCCCGACGTCACTTCCGCGTAAAAGTAGTCACTGACGCCGATGCTGATCGGAGTCCGCACCCAGTCTTCACCGGACTTCACCCAGGCGAATCGCTCGACTTGCTTGGACTGCTGGTTGAACTCGGTGAACACGGCCGAAAGCGGCGCTGCCACCACCTCGTCGGCGCTCGCCACAGGAATCGAGATGTTTGCCGTCATTCCGGGCCGAACTCGCTTATCCACGTCCTTGAGGAGAATCCGCGCTGGGAATCCCTTGATTTGGTTTTTGATCGTCGCTTGAGGAGCGATCCGCTCCACCTTGCCGATCACCTTGAGTCCCGGCACCGCCTCAACGGTGACCTCGACGTCCTGTCCGACCTTGAGGCGCCCAACGTCGGCCTGATTGATGTGCGCGTTGATGACGAGGTCATTCAGGTTGGCAATCGTGAGGACTTCGGTGCCGGAATTGAAGCCACCCGAACCGCTGACAGCCTGGCCGACCGACACCGGACGGGTCAGCACCGTGCAATCGAAAGGGGCCGTTACCCGAGTCTTCCTTAACTTATCGTTGGTCAGGTCGAGCTCCTTTTGGCCTTGGTCAATGCTGTTTTTGGCTAAGTCGAATTGAGTCTTGGCGGTTTCGTAATCTTGGCCGGGGAGCAGCTTCTCATTAAACAACTGAAGCGCCCGCTCGTAGTCGCGGCGAGCCTGGTCCAAGTTCAGTCGGGCTCGAGCGATCGAGGTCTCGCGTTGCTCTTTCTCGATTTGGAGGTCTCGGTCGTCGAGTTGGAACAGCAGGTCGTCCTTTTTGACTTGGTCGCCGAGGTCCACGGCCAGAACCAAAATCTTGCCGTTCACTTCTGGTCGCACGCTCACTTGCTCTGAGGGAGTAATCTCGCCCGCCGCACTCACGGCAAAGCGAATGTCGCGCTTCTCAACCATAGCGGTTGTCGGACGCCCGTTGGACGCTTCGGTGGCCGCGGCGGCTACTTTCTGGCGCTTCCATAAATACACGCCACCCACCGCCAGGGCGGCGATAACCAGGAGAGCAAAAAGGGACTTCATGAATTGGGTGAACGCAGGCTAGCGTTAATACGCATACGTGCAATTTGCCTTTTACTGTACGGCGGAGACCCTCAACGAATTCAAAAGGATTCGCGCTGTTGACCCTTCACCCAACGCGCTATCGTCCAAATGACACGCGTTGCTCTCCAGCGGTTACGGCGGAAAAAGTTCCCTTCTGAAGCCACAATCCGTCGGTGCACGGTTCCGTCGCCATGTCTTTGACCGAAATTATTCCTTACGCGGCCACCGGCCTCATTCTCGCCCGACTAGGTGCCGACACTGCCCTAAACCTTTTGAATCGCCGGTCGGTTCGCGCGCATGCCTCTGCGGTCCCGGAGGCATTTCGCGCGACAGTGGACCCGCAAACGTACTCGAAGTCGGTGCAATACACTTTGGCCAAATCGAAGTTCGGCGAAATCAGCGATCTATGGGGCACCGCCGCTGTGCTTGCGGTGCTTTTTCTAGGGATTCTGCCGGCGACCTTCGTTTGGTTCCGTTCCACCTTCGGGGTCTCCGCTTGGACTGACGCGGCTTGGATTTTCGCAATCGGAGTTGGTCTTTCGGTGTGGTCTTTACCGATGGATTGGTGGGCCCAATTCCGGCTCGAGGAGCGGTTCGGATTCAATACCACCACGGCGCGACTTTGGTGGACCGACCACGTCAAAGGCTTCGTCTTGGTCGCCGTCCTTGGCTATCCGCTGCTCGTGCTAATCCTAAAACTAGTCGGTTGGATGGGGCCTTCCTGGTGGATCTGGGCGTGGGCCATCTTCATTGGTTTCCAACTGATGCTGTTGGTAGTGGCCCCGATTTTGATTCTTCCGCTCTTTAACAAACTGACACCCTTGCCCGACGGCACCCTCCGCGATCGTTTGTTGGCGCTGGCTCGGCGCACTGGCTTTTCGGCCAAGACTCTATTGGTCATGGACGGCAGCAAACGCTCTCGCCACTCCAATGCCTTCTTCACTGGTTTCGGCCGCTTCCGAAAGATCGTCTTGTTCGATACATTGATCGGGCAGCTCCACGAACCAGAGCTGGAGGCCGTTCTCGCCCATGAAGTGGGACACTACAAACGTGGCCACATCCCTCAACGGCTCGCTGTATCGGCGATCATGACGCTGGCTGGCTTCTGGATCATCGCGTGGCTGATGCAGCAATCCTGGTTCGCCGGTGCGTTTGGCTTCGCGCCTGATGCGGGGCTGGCCCCTGCCCTTCTGCTATTTGGCCTACTTGGTGGGACGATCTTATTCTGGGTGTCTCCACTCTCCAACTGCTGGTCTCGTCGTCATGAGTACGAGGCCGACGCTTTCGCGCGCCGAACCATGGGCTCAGCCGAACCGTTAGTCGGTGCGCTGCGGAAACTCAGTGAGAAGAACCTCTCAAATCTGACGCCTCATCCTTGGTTCAGCGCCTGGCATTACTCTCATCCCACCCTCTTGGAACGAGAGGCGGCTCTGGCGGCGGACCGGAGGCCCAATGCTCAGGCATGAAGTTCGGAGACGAGATCTTCGGCAGTCCAACCGTTTCCGACCGCCTCCAGTCGATCGGCGCCTGCCCCATGCTGCCAGGTGGCGAATCGCGCCGCCCACAAGAGGTCCTCACGCATCGCCGGCTGGGCAACGAGTCCCGCTAAGAACCCCGCCAGGACGTCGCCGGTACCGCCTTGTGCCAAACCCGGATTGCCCACCGGATTCACAAACACCGGCCCAGTCGAGGCCCCAATCAACGTTTGATGCCCCTTCAAGACAACGAGGGTTTGGAATAGTTCGGCCAGTTGCCGGAGAGCCGCGACTCGGTTCTTTTGAACCTCCACCGTCTCCCTTCCGAGCATTCGGCCCGCTTCTCCCGGATGCGGAGTGACGATGCGCGGCCCTCCCGGAACAGTGCCGGGGGACAGCCAATCGAGCACGGAGGCGTCCGCAACCATCACTCCGGGAAACTCCCGCCACAGCCGCAATACCTCGGAATGAATCCCGGGCGGCAGATTCATCGCGGCCAGACCCGGTCCCACCAGGATCGCGCTGGCCCGATCGAGGATCGGATGCGCCATGGAGAAGGGGTGAACCATGGCCGTCACCAATTGACTGGCCACCGTCTGCCAAGCGTCGGGCGAGGTAAGAACGCTCACCAGGCCTGGCCGGGCGCGTCCGGCCGCACGAGCCGCGAGGACCGCTGCCCCAGTGTAACCCACGCTTCCGGCAAGAACGACCGTATGCCCTAGGCTCCCTTTGTGAGTGGTTGGAAGTCGGCGGCGCAATCGTCCCAAAAAATCTTCGGCCAACGCCCACAGCAAAGAACCACCCGATGGCGGTTCACCAACCAGCCCTACGTCGCGAACCACTTCCAGACGACCCACCAAATCAACAGCGGCGGACGCCAAGA
>DLVS01000120.1 GCA_003445095.1 Verrucomicrobiales bacterium | reverse complement strand
CCGTGTGCTTTTCCGATCTCTGGTGGAGGTGTTGTTTCCAAACCTGTTCGAGGCGCCGACTCCTCCGAGGCAAACGGAAGCCAAAGATGTTTTCGGCCCCCCCCCCTCAGAAATTTGTCCTACACCCAGTTCATACCGCCCTTAGCCGGCCCAATTGGACGATTCAATTGCGAGGTCCGCAAAGCCGCCATCCGACGGAATGGACCAAGCCCGGCAGGCCTCGTGGGTGCGGTACGGTCGACCGGCTTACCACTTGCCCGCACCGACTTCGGCCCCCTACGGTAGGTCGTCAATGCCTCTCGGCCTGCTCCAATGACTCGGTGGAAAATTCCCACGGCGAGGCCGCTTGGCCGATAGCCACGGAGGCTTCCTGGAACGCAAATTCCCATCATGCTGAACGTTGCTGTTGTTGTCGGAACCCGACCGGAGGCCATCAAAATGGCGCCGGTAATCCTGGAACTCGGCCGCCACTCCGACCGATTCGCGACGCGGGTCATCTCGACAGGACAACACCGAGAGATGCTCGATTCCGCGTTGGCGCTGTTTGAAATTCAGCCGCACGTCGAGCTCAAGGTGATGCGTCCCAACCAATCCTTGGCGGGACTGACGGCGAGTTTGTTGGCGAGGCTAGATGCGGAACTCGAGCGCCAACCGCCCGACTGGATTCTGGCGCAAGGTGACACCACCACGGTAATGGTGGCAGCCATCGTCGCCTTCTATCGGCGAATTAAGTTCGGGCATGTTGAAGCCGGCCTGCGCACGGGAGACTTTGCTCATCCGTTCCCGGAGGAATTCAATCGGCGCGTGGCCGATGTGGCCGCCGACTTGTACTTTGCGCCAACGGAACGCGCGCGGTCGGTGCTTCTCCGCGAGGGAATCGAATCGGGTCGAATTCTGGTGACCGGGAACACGGTGGTGGATGCTTTGCTCACGGTCGCTGCCCGGCCCTTCGACCGACGGAAGGGGGTTTTGGCTGGGTTGCGGAGCGCTGCGCCGTTAGTGCTGGTAACGGCGCACCGTCGCGAAAGTTTTGGGCCGCCATTTCGGGAGCTGTGTCAGGCGATTCGCGAATTGTCGGAGCGTTTTCCCGACGCCGAGTTTCTGTATCCGGTGCACCTGAATCCAAACGTGCGTTCGCCGGTGCAAGAGATTCTTGCGGACCTGCCAGGGGTTCATCTCACAGAGCCGCTGGATTACCTGGAAATAGTTCACGCCATGAAATCAGCGTCGCTCATTCTCACCGACTCGGGGGGCATCCAGGAGGAGGCGCCGACGTTTGGTGTCCCGGTGTTGGTGATGCGAGAGACCACGGAGCGGCCCGAGGGCGTGGACGCAGGATTTGTCGAATTGGTCGGCACCAACCGCGAACGGATCGTGGAAGCAGCGGCGAAGCGTTTGGTCGCCAATTCGCCTCGTCCGACGGGCGCGAATCCTTATGGGGACGGGCGTGCCGCGGCTCGAATTGTCGGAGCCCTTCTCGAATCCCGAAAGAGTTAACCCGCGGTCGGCAACGGACACCCTGTTGACTGCGCTGACCGCAACCGAGGCGAATCGCTGCTCGCCAGTCGTCAGGAAACCGGATAGCCTGTCAATTCGTTTAACGGACACCAACATCGCCTCCCATGCGCTTCCTAACGTTGTTCCTCCTGACGGTTTCCGTGTCCCCAGCCTGGGGAGTCACCAATGTCTGGTTTTCTCCCACGGGCAAAGGTGACGGCACCTCGCGTGCCAAGCCCATCCATTACTACCCCGACTTCATCAAGTGGGGCCTGCTGGGGAGTGACAAACGGAATGACCGCGAAGTGGTCATGCACTTCTTGCCGGGCGAATATGTGATTCAGCCAATCGACACGGAAGCAGTGCAGGCGAGTGACTGGCGGATCACCATTCTCGGCGAAGGAGCTCGGCCCGAGGATACCGTTCTCAAATTGGCTCCAAATCACCCCGGCGGCAGCGATGATGGCGGAGGCAACTGGGTGAGTGTGATCGACCTCGGGCGAAGCAGTGAATACATCCGACGTTTCGTGATGGAGAACATCACCGTCGATGGCAATTGGTCCGGTCAGACCAATGTGAACAACCGGCATTACCTACGCTCGTACAAGAATGGCCCGGTTCGTGTGAGCGCCCGAACAGGTCGCATTCGGAACGTCATCGTGCGTAATTACGGCGCCCACGGCGTTATGCCCCAACGAACCAATGACGTTGGCGCCGGGATCGAGGTTTTTCCGCTGTGCGTCATGACTCGAGAAGAGGAGCAAACGCCCGAGGACGGTGACGCGGCGCCGTGGGTCGTCGAGAACTGCGAGGCCACGGGCTTCCACGGGCTCTATGCAGGGTACGCCACGACCCTGATGGCGGTGGTGACCATCGATCCGGCCAAAGTAGCCGCGAAACCCAATCCGGGGCGCCGGCTGATCTGGTTTCGCGGAAATCAGGTACGGGGCAATGCGGATGCCCTCGGCGTGATCGGAATGGGTACGGCCGGCATTCGACCGAATATGTCCGGTCGCGTAACTTGGAGCGACGGCGCCATTCTGAACGCGGCCGGTTTCAACACGGACACCGGAGTGATGCGGTGGCTTGATTTCACGAACCTGTTGTTGTTGGACGCGGTCGCTATCGGTTACTTGGGATCGGCGGGCGTCGCGCAGCCGTTTCACGAGAATTATAATATTAGTGGGAACAGCGTGCGACTGACTGGCTATATTTCCAGTCAGAACTATCGGGACTTCGTGTCGATGCCCGAAACCTCGGGACGATTGGCCGCTCGCCCGAGTCCGCAACTGCCGTTGGGCCGGCCAGTGCCCGCTTTCGCCGAGGGACTGGTCGTCCGCGGCGCCGCGAATGACGTCCGACTAGCGGACAACTGGTTCACCACCCGCGCGAGCGAGCAATTCAATCGCCTCGGCCCGTCTGGATCGCGGGCGGCTGAGTTTTGGCCGGTTCACCGCTTGCCCAACCAGGACAAGGAGATGCCGGAATCGCCCACCGTCGTCCGCAATCCTGCCACTGAGGTGGACTTTTCAGGCAATTCTTTGTCGTCAGTTCCATTCGACTTCGACCGGATGCAGCCGTTCGGCGGAGGGAAGGTCGCTAAGTTGACCGACGGCAGTTCGCCGCTGATTGAGAAGCGCACCATCAAAGCGATGAAAACCCAGTTCTCGCCGATCGGCACCGTCGAACGAGTCGCTCTCTTATTCACTAACGCTCCCCAACGCGGCCCGGCCACCCCCGGGTCAAGCGCCGCCGCGCGCCGGTTCCTAGGCGCGTTCGAGATCGTTTGTGGGGCGCCAACTGCGTTGGCGAGCGGCAAATTTGCCTTACCGGTGCGCTTGGCTATTCAGCCGACTCCGGGATCCGGGATTCCGGGAACCCAACTGTTGGCAGGTCGCCCGGTCTCCCTCGAAGTCCTTCCCGGGAGCCTGCATCCCAA
>DLVS01000240.1 GCA_003445095.1 Verrucomicrobiales bacterium | reverse complement strand
CGCTTCACTCAGTGGTTCAACCGGCAGAAGGGGCGCAAAGGCGCGCTGTGGGAAGAGCGCTTCAAAAGTGTGCTGGTAGAAGGCGCGGACGAAGCGTTGGCGACGATGGCGGGGTACATCGATTTGAATCCGGTGCGCGCGGGTTTAGTGGACGATCCGAAGGACTACCGGTGGTGTGGTTATGCCGAGGCCACGAGCGGCAGTCGGCGGGCGCAACGTGGATTGCGCGCGATCATTGCCGGCGGTGAACACGTGGCGGAATCCAAGACCAAGCTGCATCAGGCCCTGGCGAAGTATCGGGTGTGGCTGTTCGGGCAAGGTGAAGAGCGCGAAGGAACCACTCCCGCCGGCCAACCGCTGCGCCGCGGATTCAAGCGGGAAGATGTGCTCGCCGTGGTCGCCGCGCGCGGACGTTTGGCGGTCCCGGATTATCTGCGGTTAAAGGTCAGATACTTTGCAGACGGTGCGATTCTCGGGGTCCGCTCGTTTGTGGATTGCGTGTTCCGCGCCTGCCGGACGCGCTTCGGCCCCCAGCGCAAAGACGGGGCACGTCGCATGCAGGGACTCCAGTCCGAATTGTTCACCGTGCGCGATCTGCAGCGGCGCGTGATCGCCTAGCATCTCCGCTCGGAGGCCCAATGAAGCAGAAATGGGAATAGAGAATAAGTGCCGAGGTCATCAAATGTCCCGCATGGCCGACCCAGTGTTTGCTCGCCGCCCTCGCCGCGTCCAAATCGCCGGTGCCTTGAGTTCTCGCCGGACTGGCGGCGGCTGCTGGCGGGGACGGACGAGGGGACATCAAGATCTGGGATTTGGAGGGCTTGCAAGAACTGGCGACGTCGTCTGGCTGTTAGGACTCGCCGTTGTCGCGATGGCACGCGCGCGGCGAGGCCAATCTTCCCAACGATCGTAAGACATCAGCTGTTGAACGGTGCCTGGCCTGCCGGCGATCGGTATTTCTCCCCGCTTTCAGTCACGCACTGAAACGAAGACCGCCCAAATCTGAACGAAGATTACACCCTAAGCGGAACGGCCTCCGTTTCTGTCCCTTCCCACATACTCTCGAGGACTGAACGAAGCTGTTTGCGCGCGCGATGGAGCATGACCCACAAGTTCTCTGGACTGATTTTCATCTCCTCACAAACAGTCTCAGAGGGCAGGTCCTGCAACGCGTGAAGTTCGAACACTTGCGCGATCCGCGGTGGCAACGTGCCCATCGCCTGGACCAGAGCATCATGGAACTCGGCCAACTCCAGCCGGCGAGAAGGGGAGGCGCATTCGTCGGCGACTTCATGCAACCACAGGAGTGTGTCGTCGGATAACCCGCCCGACCCGCCATCCCCCTCGGTGACGAGTGGCACGGTGGGCCGGCGCTGTTGCTGACGAAAGTGGTCGAGAATCTTGTGACGCAGAATGCCCGTGAGCCAGGTGCGTTCGGAGGATCGCCGAGCAAAACGGTCTTGAGTGCGCAGCGCGGCCACGAGGGTGTCCTGCACCAGGTCTTCGGCGGCGGTGGCGTCGCGGAGTTGGCCGACGGCGTAGTTGAATAGGTAATCCCCGTGCCGTTCGACCCAACTCTCGGGATCGGGCGGAGGAGTAGCGATAGGCAGGTCGGGAAACGGTACCGTGTTCATGCTGCGGCTCAGCGAATCAATTGGTGTGCCACGAAACTGAACGTTCGCGTCGATATGCACGAAGTCCCATTAAACAGGGGCTGAAACGAATGTTTTCCGGTTGGCGACGACCGTGGGGGCGCTATATGACCACGACGGGCCGTGGCTGGTCCCACGACCCGCCGTGGGTTGGCTGAAGCCCCATCGATCCCGCCGGCACAATCCAATTCAGGCCAATCGAAACCGCGAAGATGGGCTGCTCTTCTGGAAGGAAACCCGGACATCTCTCAGCTCGAAACGGGATCGTTTTCTGCTGGGACAGGCCGCAACTTCTCGGTGACGCTTGGAACCATGAACGTTTTCTCAGGCTCGCAGACGTTTCGTTGGTTGACCCGAATTGGCGCCGTCGGGTTGATGCTCCTCACGCTACCGCGTCTAGCTGCCCAGGAGGCCGATGCTAAGCTCGATGCGTTTTTCCGGGATTATCTGGAAAAGCGATTCCAACTGGAACCCACGGCCGCGACTCAGCTCGGTGACCATCGCTTCGACCATCAATTGGAGGACGTTTCACCAAAGTCTCGGGCCGAGTGGGTGGCCCTGACGCGGGCTACCCTCCAGGCGTTGCCGCAGGCCGTGGATTTTACCAAGCTCTCACGGGCCGGACAGATTGATTTTGAAATCTTCCGGCACGATCTGGAGACGAGCCTCTGGTTAGTAGAGAATACGCACCCATTCGAGGACGATCCGCGAACCTACGGTGACTACATCAGCGACAGTGTGTATGCGCTACTGGCGCAATCCACTCTCCCCAAGGAAACCAATCTGACCAACGCGATCGCGCGCATGCGGCGCATTCCGGCAGTGATCGAAGTGGCTCGGCAGACACTGAAGAATCCTTCCAAGACCATTCTGGAAACGGCCATCCGGCAGAACCGCGGCGCGATTGCCTTTTATGAATCAGGGATCTTCGAACTTGCCGGCGGGACTCCGCAACTCGCGGCCCTCAAAGCCGCCGCGGCCCCGATCGTGGAGCAGTTGAAGTTGTATCAAACGTTTCTAGAGGGCGACCTCAGGGCGCGAGCTACGGGCGATTGGAGGCTGGGCTGCGAACGCTTCGCGAAGAA
>DLVS01000311.1 GCA_003445095.1 Verrucomicrobiales bacterium | reverse complement strand
GCGCCGGTCGATTTTAAGAAACAGGTCCGTTCAGTACTGGAGGTGTATTGCCTCAAGTGCCACGGCGATGAAAAACCCAAAGGCGGCCTGTCGCTCACCACTCGGTCCAATGCCATCAAGGGAGGCGACGATGGGACTTCGCTGGTTCCCGGTGACCCCCAAAAATCCCCCCTTTACACGTTGACGGTGCTCCCCGCGGACCACGACGACGTCATGCCGCCCAAGGGTGACAAGTTGTCCCAGGCCCAACAGGACACGCTCAAACAATGGATTACCGAAGGCGCGCCTTGGCCTGACGGCATCAAGTTGCAGCAGCGGGACAAGGTCGATTTTGTTAAGCAAGTGAAGCCCATCTTCGAGGTGAGTTGCGTGGCGTGTCACAAAGAGGGGCACGCTAAAGGTGACTTACGCCTCGACGCGAAAGACGCGTTTTTTGCCTCGAAGGCCATCGTGCCCGGCGACGCTCTGGTGTCGAAAGTGTACACCAGCACGATTCTGCCGGCGGATCACGATGACTTGATGCCCCCCGCGAAGAAGGGTGGCCCTCTGCCGGTGGCGAAGACTGATCTTATTCGCGACTGGATCGACCAAGGTGCCGTCTGGCCGGACGGACTGAAGCTCGAACAGAAAGAGGCGGACTCCAGTTCTACGGATCGAGATTGGCCGGCGGTCATCGCGGCCTTGCACGCTCTCCTGGTGAAGAACGCCAATGCGGAAGCCCTCAAGCACCAGAACTACCGGGAGTCCATCAGCCCAGAAGTAGGCTTTGACATGATCGCAATTCAGGGCGGCGAGTTCGAGATGGGAAGCGCGGACGACGCGCCTGGACACAAGCCGGACGAAAGTCCGCGGCGTAAGGTGAAGTTGGATCCGTTTTGGATGGGTAGGTGCGAAGTGACGTGGAACGAGTACGAGCTCTTTCAGTTCCCAGGTTTGGAGAAGGGCAACAGCATCAGTACCGAGCGCGTCAATCGCGAGTTGTTGCTGATGACCGCTTTTCCCAAACCCGCCGACGGTGGCAACCCCTACGTGGGCAAGGAAGCTGACGCCGTCAGCCGCCCTACGACGCCGTACGTCGAAATGAGCTTTGGAATGGGTAAGGACGGATTTCCGGCGATTAGCATGACGCATTACGCGGCGCTCATGTATTGCCGCTGGCTCTCAGCCAAGACCGGGCATTTCTATCGGCTCGCGACCGAAGCTGAGTGGGAATATGCGGCACGGGCTGGGACGCAAACCACCTATTTTTGGGGTGACGATGTTTCGAAGGCCGACGAGTACGCCTGGTCGTTCAACAACAGCGAAGGCAAGTATCAGAAAGTGGGCCAGAAGAAGCCGAACCCTTGGGGATTGTATGACATGCTCGGGAATGTCGCCGAGTGGGTTACGGATGGCTTCAAAACGAATGCCTATTCGATCCTGCCGAATGACAATCCGGTGCTCTGGGGATTTGCGGAATATCCGCACGTTGCGCGCGGCGGCTCCTGGGATGATGAGCCGGACAAACTTCGCTGTGCGCGCCGATTGGCGAGTGAGCCCGCCTGGAAGATGCGGGACCCGCAATTGCCGAAGTCGCGGTGGTATCTTACCGACGCCCAATTTTTAGGTTGGCGCGTGGTCCGTCCGCTGAAGGTGCCGAAGACCCCGGAAGAATTGGCGCAGTGGTGGACGACCTTTCCGGCGACGAAATGATCCGAGTGGGCATCTTCTCCCAACGCTACCGCCCGAAACAACACGCAGGCGTGTGCTCCCCAACCACAGTCGATCGAGCGTTCACACCATCTGTTGGCCGCCGCCGTCGAAGCCTTGTCCATCCAGATCAATCAAAATGTCCCGTGGCTCGGCGCCCTTGCTCGGTCCGACCACCCCCCGGTCTTCCAAGGTGTCCAAAAGGCGCGCGGCGCGGCCGTAGCCAATCTTAAGCCGGCGCTGCAGCAATGAAGTGCTCGCCTTCTTCTCGCTGCGAATCACGTCCATGGCTTTCGTGATCAACACTTCATCCCCGTCACTGAGACCCGAGTCGTCTTGGTCAGGATCCAGGTTCATCGAACCGGCGCTGCTCGGCACTTTCTGCAACGCATGATGAATCTCTAAGTCGTAGCTTGGCTTGCCTTGGCGCGCGATGAATTGGACAACCCGTTCGATTTCAGCGTCCGTAATGAGCGCCCCTTGGGCTCGATTCAGTTTCGCACTGCCCGGCGGCAAATAGAGCATGTCTCCTTTGCCGAGGAGTTTGTCGGCACCCATCTGGTCCAGGATCGTCCGCGAGTCCACTTTGCTGGCGACTTGGAAGGCAATGCGCGCCGGAATGTTCGCCTTGATCACTCCCGTGATGACATCGACCGAAGGACGCTGCGTCGCGACGATGCAATGAATCCCGGCGGCCCGCGCCATCTGCGTAATCCGCGCGATGGCCATCTCCACGTCTGCCGGCGCCACCAGCATCAAGTCCGCCAGTTCATCAATGATCACCACAATGTAGGAAAGCTTCTCTGGGATAACGATGTCTTCGTCGCGCGGCACGACGATTTCCTCGTCCACTTCCACGGCAAATCCGTCGGCGCCAGCCTCGATCTTCTCCTTTTTTTGGAGCAGTGGCAGCTCAGGTTGTTTCTCGGCGGGCGGGCGATCCTTCGGACGTTCGTTGAAGGCTTTGACATTGCGGACCCCTACCCGGGCAAAGATTTGGTAGCGCTTCTCCATTTCGTTCACCACCCAGCGCAGAGCGAGAATGACTTTTTTGGGATCCGTCACGACCGGCACCACGAGATGCGGCAGCGCATTGTATTGCTGCAACTCCACCACCTTGGGATCGATCATCACGAACCGAAGCTGATCCGGGCTGAAGCGATATAACAGCGACGCAACAATGGTGTTGATGCACACCGACTTTCCAGAACCGGTGCTCCCGGCGATCAACACGTGGGGCATGTCGGCGAGGTCGGCGATCACGGGCTGTCCGTACACATCCTTGCCCAAGGCGAGCGGAATCCGCGCTTTGGTATGTTTCCATTCCTCCGATTCCAACAAGTCGCGCATAATGACTTTGGTCTTCACCGCGTTCGGAACTTCAATGCCGACCGACGACTTTCCTGGAATCGGCGCAAGAATGTGAATGCGCTCCGCCTTGAGGGCCGCGGCGATGTTGTTGGTCAACGCATTGATCTTCTCGAGCTTCACGCCCGGGGCCGGATGAAGTTCGTATCGAGTGATGGTCGGACCGCGAGTGATGTCTCCCGCAGCGACTTCGATTCCGAACTGCGCCAAGGTCTGCACCATCAGACGCGAGTTCGCCATCAATTCTTCCTTCGTCTCCGTCGGCCGCACCGTGAGATCAGGCAAATGAAGCAAGTCGAAGGGAGGAAGCTGGTAGTTGCCGATGAGCGGAGTCGTCGCAACGGAGATGGGCTTGGCCCGGCGGGGCTGGAGCTTGCCGCGCGGCGTCACGACTGGGACCACGCTGGGAACGGGCTCGACATCGCCTGACTCACTCTCCGCCGGCGAGTCGGCCTCAGCGGACACGGTGTCTTCGGCGACCGCCTTCGCCGCAGCCGGTCGGCCCAAGATCGCGTCCGTGACCGAAGGAGGCGACGACTTCGCAATCTCCTCGGCTGTGATGCGCGTACCCTCCGGCGCCGGTTCGGCACCGCCGACTTTCGAGACGCTGTGGTCCCGAAATTTTGGTACTGGCACTGGCTGCAAGTCGGCTCCCAGCCCGGAAGCGGTGGAGTCTTCGCGCTCGGCACTCGTCGGGACAGCGGAGCCGCGTTTCAGAATGCCCTCCGCGGCGGCCTTTTCCTCTAACTTGCGCGCCCTTTGGGCGAGGCGTTTGGCTTCTCGTTCTAGTTTAGCTTGAGTGGCCGCGAGCCGCTCCTCCTCGGTCTTCGGCTCGTGTATGAACAGCTTTTTGAGGAAGCCCAACAGCAGCGAATCCGTCAGCAAAACCAAGCTGCCCAAATAGACTGCGGTGTACACCAGGGCGGCTCCCGTACGATTCAAGAAGTAGACCACCAAACCGGAGTTGAGCTGCGCTCCAAGAAGTCCTCCGGCGCTTAAGGAATTGCCGCGGGTGCCCAGCGAAGGAAGTTCAGCGCTGAACAAATCGAGCATTCCCATAACGGATCCCAGCAAGCCAAGGGCCGCGAGAGGCGCGCGCCAGCCACGTCGCAAATATCCGAGGGCTGGCACGAAGCGAGCCAACCCGAATCCCGCCAGCAAGACTGGCAATAGATAGGCACCCGCGCCGAGTCCGAAGAGCAACACATCGCCGACGGTAGCCCCGACGCGCCCGAGCAAATTGTGAATCGGATGATTCGGCGGCGAGGCGTTGGTCGCCAGGTCAGCTCGGTCGTAAGAAAACAGCGCTAGTGCCAGCACTCCGGCCAGGATCAGCAGGACAAGTCCAGTTAAGTTACCGGACGGTTCCCCTAGGTCACTCTCAGTCTCGGTTCGTTCGCGAGGCACCACGAAATCTTCTCCGCCGTCCCCAACGCGACGCAAGTGGATTGGGGAATTGTCTTCGGGGACAAAGCCCTTTCGAGTCAATCGGACCCCAGGTCCGGCAGCGCGCGGGCCGAACGGAAAGCCGTCACCGAGCTTCGACTGGGAAGAGCGGCGTCATGAGCAAGCAACCGGTCAAATTCTTCGGCTGAACGATTTATGGCGAGACGGTAGCTGATTAGTTTCGAACCCTCCGCGGCCGGCAAAACATCCGGCAGGGGTCGTGGCAGAGGGCGAACCGCAACCGTGGGAGGCAGCGAAGGCGGCCGAAGAAACCGCAGCCCAAAGACCAGCGATCGGA
>DLVS01000325.1 GCA_003445095.1 Verrucomicrobiales bacterium | reverse complement strand
CGATCGGCGAGCGCGGCGAAGCCGGCGGGATTTCGATGGCGGGCCGGCAACAAGGGATCACTCGTCAGCAAGGTGGCGCGGGCGAGCTGTGCCATTGGCCGCACCCTGACCGGCTTCCCATTCAAAGTCGTCTGGCGCCCGTCTCCAATCATCAATTGTTGCAGCACCGGCTGATGAATCGCGCCCAGAACCGGCCGCCCCTCGTGTAGTAAACCGATCAGCGTGGTGAACAACGGCACCGCCGTAATGAACGACTTCGTGCCATCGATCGGGTCAAGCACCCAGACGAACTCGGCGTCTTCCCGTTCATTGCCGTGTTCCTCACCCACAATGCCATGACTGGGAAACCTCTGGGCAAGCCAGCGCCGCATCGCGGCCTCGGCTTCTCGATCGGCCAGCGTGACGGGCGTGTCATCGGCCTTCTGTTCCACACCGACATCGGCTTGGCCAAAGTAGCGCAGAATAACCTGCGAGCTGAGCGCGGTCAGCTCGTGCAAGGCGGCGATGTACGGGTCGAGCTTCATCTGGGTATAAGCCAATTAGCCAAGGCTAGGTTTGTGGAGCCTGCCATTGGACCGCGGAGAAGTACCACGTTTACCGTGGCGCGGCCAGCGCGGCGCTCAACGTTTTGAATCCAGCATCCAAAAACCGTTCCAGGCCCAAACCAAAAAAACGCTCGATAGTGTCGCGGTGCCCAGTGCTCAACTGGACCAATCCCTGCACGAACGCCCACAAGCTCATCGCGACGGTCAAAGTTTCCCCCAAATCCGGGCGAACCGAGCCATCGCGCACGCCTCGCGCCACCGCCGCCTCCACCATCCCCATCATCGCTCGTTCCACGGACAGGATTCGTTCTTCCAGCTCCGTCGGTCGTTTGCCATTGCGGGAGGGATTCACCGGGACCATACACACAAAAAAATTCTCCGGCTCTGCCTCGTGATAGGCGACGTAGCTCCGCCCCAACGCCAAGATCGCGTCCAGTCCCGTCCGGGTGCTCCCGACCGCGGCGACCATCCGTTCCTGTAGACGTCGGGCGGCAACATGCGACGCCTCGAGGACTAATGTCCGCAAGTCCGGGAAATAGAAATATACCAAGGGTCGGCTCGACTTTGCGCGACGGGCGACATCGCCAAACGTCACATTCTCGATTCCTTTATGGGCAAACAAATACGTCGCCGCGGCCAAGATTTTGGTCCGCGCTTGATCTCGTTCGGTTTGACGACGCGATGCCGCCGCTGGATCGAGGACTCGGCGACGGGGACTTGCCGATGAGCGCGCCGAGCGCGGACGGGGCTTGCGGGGCACGAGCGGCAGTTTTGCGTCTCGCTGACGAATAGTCAACGCGGCAAGGTTCCGCGGTTCCGCGGTTCCGCGCGAATCCGCTCCTCGACGATTTCCCCCGGCATCAGCATCTTCGCTCTGTGTCTGTGTTGAGATGGTTGTTCCGGAGCGCCGGCCTATTAGCCTTCGTCGGGCTAACCCTGGCTCAATCAGGCGATGGAGCGATGATTCGGCGACTATCCGTGGCTTCGTCCGAGAAAGGCGTTGGATTCTCCTTAGTACCAGCGGGTACGGCTGGAATTTGGTTAACGAATCAAGTTCTTCCCGAGCGGTACCTGACCAACCAAATCTTTCTAAACGGTTCCGGCGTGGCCTTGGGTGACGTCAATGGGGACGGGCGACCGGACCTATTCTTCGGCGCCGCGGCGGGCGGCAGTGAGTTGTTCCTCAATCTAGGCCACTGGAGGTTCACCAATATCACCAGACAGGCCTTCTCCTCGATCCCGACCCTGACCTCGCTCGGCGGCCTCGACGTGTGTGGGGCAGTTCTGGCCGACCTTGACGGTGACAATAACCTGGACCTGGCGTTTACAACTGTCGGTGCGGGCACGCACATCCTGTTCAATGACGGCCAAGGACTCTTCGCCGCCCGTCGGCCTCCGCTCAACATAGGCCACGCCGGGACGAGCCTCGCCTTCGCCGATGTCGACGGAGACGGTGATCTCGACCTGTACGTGGCGAATTACCGCACCAGCACAATTCGGGATGATCCAACGGGGAAATTCACCGTGCGCGATCAAGACGGCCGGCCGCGTGTCGTCGCGTACAACGGACGCCCCACCACCGAACCCGACCTGGTTGGTCGATTCCTCGTCACCCCGGCCGGAGTTAAGGAAAATGGCGAGCCGGACGCGTTCTTTCTCAATGACGGCAAAGGAGGCTTCAGTCCCGTGGACTGGACGGGAGGCGTCTTTCGGACCGACAATGGGGAGACTCTGGCGGCCCCTCCGTACGACTGGGGGTTGAGTGTACTTTTTCGCGACCTGAACGGGGACGGGCGCCCGGATTTATTTGTCTGCAATGACTTCGAGTCCCCGGATCGATTTTGGCTCAATGAGACCCCCCCGGGTGGGCCACCTCGGTTTCGGTCTGCGCCAATGAGAACCCTGCGGCACACCTCCGCATTTTCGATGGGTGCCGATGCGGCGGACGTCAACCGCGACGGCGTCGATGACTTCCTCGTGTTGGATATGCTGAGTCGCAATCACCAAGAGCGGAACTTTCAGGTCGATTCCTTACCTCCAAGCCGGCACGAGCCGGGAAATCCTGATGACCGCCCGCAGTTTTCCGAGAACACACTCTTTTTGGGTCGCGGCGATGGAACGTTCAGTGAACTTGGTCGGTTCGCTGGCTTGGCGGCGAGCGAATGGTCATGGAGCCCCATCTTCCTCGATGTGGATCTGGATGGCTACGAGGACCTCCTGGTCTCAAACGGACACGAATTGGATATGATGGATGCCGACGTCAACCAACAGGCCGAGGAATTGAAGCGACAGCGGCGGATGTCCCCGCGCGAGTTGCTCGAGTTGCGCCGGAAGTTCCGAAGATTCGACGCGCCCGACGCAGCCTTCCGCAATCAGGGCAACCTGGCGTTCGCCGATGAGTCCGCCGCCTGGGGGTTGAGCACTCGAAATGTGACCCATGGAATGGCGTTGGCGGACTTGGATGGAGACGGTGATCTCGACGTCGTTCAGAACAATCTTAACGCGCCGCCCACGCTCCTCCGCAACGACACAGGGGCGCCTCGGATCGCCGTTCGTGCCCGAGCGCTGGGCGCCAATACTCGAGGTATCGGGGCTCGCTTGCGGGTGTTGGGCGGGGCAGTCCGTGAGCAATCACAAGTGTTGATGACCGGTGGCAGGTATCTAAGTAGCGACGATCCGATGCGTGTCTTTGCGGCGGGAGATTCGACCCAACTCTCGTTGGAGGTTCGTTGGCCGTCGGGAAATCTCTCGGTCGTTTCGAATCTACCGCCCAATTCGCTGATCGAAGTGACGGAGGCGTCGGGATTGCCGCCGGCGCCTCCACTACCCGACCGTCCGATCCCACTGTTCACAGACGTTTCGTCACAACTCGGCCACCGTTCTACGGACACGCCGTTTTACGATTTGGATCGACAGCCGCTCTTGCCTTGGAGCGTCGCTTACCCGGCACCCGGTGCCACGTGGGCAGACCTCGATGGAATCGCGCCAGACGAACTCATTATCGGGACGGGAGCGGGCGGGACCCCTGCCGTGTTTCAATGGCGGGATAATGCGTTCACTCGATTCACCAACGCGCCCCTGCAAAGGCCTGTGCTTCGCGATCTGACTACGGTGCTCGCGGTGGGACAGACATTGCTGGCGGGTTCGAGCAATTACCGCGATGGCCGGACCAACGGCGGCGCCCTGAGGATATACGATCTCGCTCGCGGTACCGCCGGAGAAAGTCTGGCCGGCCGCGCCGCGAACGTCGGACCACTCGCCCTGGCGGATGTGGACGGCGATGGTGAGCTTGACATCTTCCTCGGCGGACGCGCCGTGGCAGGCCGTTATCCGGAGGCCGCCCCTTCTCTTCTACTTAAGTCAAACCAAGGCCGCTTTTCCGTCGCGCGGTCGTTCGAAACGCTGGGTCTCGTCAACAGCGTTACGTTTGCGGATTTTGATGGTGATGGTGATCCCGATTTGCTGGTGGCGACCGAATGGGGGCCGTTGAGATTGTTACGCAACGCTCGAGGAAATCTGGCTTCATGGAACGCCGCCGTTCACGGTCCCGAAGGCCACACCGAAACGCTCCAGGATTTGTCCGGCTGGTGGACGTCAGTAGCGGTGGGGGACTTCGACGCCGACGGGCGGCTCGATTTCGTCGCCGGTAATCGAGGTTGGAATTGGTTCCCAACCCCGCGGGCCCCTTTAGCCTCTTCTGAACCCGACCCAGCCCAACGCCGTCGTCTCCGCTTTGGAGATTTCGATCACAACGGGTCGGTCGAAATCCTCGAATCCTATTTCGTCGGAGACCGTGAGCTGCCTGTGCGCCGAGCGGAAGTGCTGTTCGCGGCTTTTCCTGGCTTGCGCGAAAAATTTTCGACCCGGGCTGCCTTCGGATCGGCGAGCTTGGGCGAGGTCGTCGCCGCGCTTGCGCTTCCGACGCCACCGTCCCTTGTGGAGGCCGACTGGTTTTCCTCCGCGGTCTTCCTCAATCGCGGCGAATACTTCGAGCGGCGAGCCTTGCCTCGTGAAGCCCAGTTTGCACCCGTCACGGGATTGGCGGTGGCCGACTTCGACGGGGACGGTCGGACTGACATTTTCCTCGCGCAGAACTTCTTTCCCGTGAGGCCCGATGAAGCCCGCCAAGATGCGGGACGTGGATTGCTTCTGCGCGGCGACGGGCGAGGGGAATTCGCACCTGAGCGCGCGGAATCCAGCGGCATTGAAGTGTGGGACGACGCGCGAGCGGCTGCGGTGGGAGACTTCAATTTGGACGGCCGGCCGGATCTGGTCGTCACCCAAAATGCAGGACCCACTCGACTTTTCGCCAACTCCCGCGGCCAACCTGGACTGCAAGTTCGACTGCTAGGTCCGCCGGAGAACCCGACCGGTGTGGGGACCCAATTGCGACTCCGAACAACCGGCGAGTCCGGCCCGCTCCAAGAAGTCCAAGCGGGCTCGGGATGGTTGAGTGTCGATAGCCCCGGCCGAGTGGTGACCGCCTCCGCGGCACGCACGGGATTGGAAATTCGCTGGCCCGGCGCCACCGCGGTGATCGTGCCCGTGCCACCAAAGGCGAAAGTCATCACGGTAAATCCCGTAGGCGTCGTATCCGTGCTCCGATGAATTGCTTTGCCAACCTGGTCACGCGCGTGGTTGTGACTTTGAGTGTTTTGACCCTCGTGAGCCTTTCGGCTCGGGCCCAGGAGAATTCGCTCGCGAGTGGGTTTCTAACCCGATCTGTCGAACCGACTGGAACCGGCCGCATGGGATTCACTCGACTCGCGGCGGCGGAGGTCGGGATCACCTTTACCAACAGAATTGACGATTCGCGAACACTGACGAACCGGAATCTGCTGTCCGGTTCCGGCGTAGCGTTGGGGGACGTCGACGGTGACGGCCGTTGTGACGTCTTTCTTTGTGGAGCCGATACGACGCCGAAGCTTTTCCGGAACCTCGGTGGCTGGATCTTTACGAATGCGACCGAAACCGCGTTCCCCGGCGGCGAATTCTCCGGTACGGGCGCCGGTTCGGATAATACCGGAACGACCTTCGCGGATGTCGACGGAGACGGTGATTTAGATTTGTTGCTCAACGCGCTCGGCCACGGCACCCGGCTCTGGCTCAACGATGGGGAGGGACACTTCGCCGAGGCAACTGACGCCGCGGGCTTGCG
>DLVS01000015.1 GCA_003445095.1 Verrucomicrobiales bacterium | reverse complement strand
CAAGCCCGGTTCGAAAAATCCGCTCGTCACGGGCTGAAGACCAGCCAGGTCGAGTCGCTGCCCCGGTTTGCGGTGGATTCGTCCCACGGCGTCGAGATTTACTTCACTGAGGATCGGGTTGGTCAGGCCCGCCACTTCGGCCTTCTGCGGCCCCAGCCAATCCAAGATCACGATCTCGTTGTTGCGCGGCTTGAGCCAGGGACCCGGTAAATACAAGGTTTGCTGTGGGCCAATGTTCCAATATCGCCCCAGATTGTGCCCATTGACCCATACTACGCCTTTGGACCATCGCCGCATATCCAGAAACGTGTCGCCGACTTCGCGAACGTTGAATTGGCTGCGATAGAAAGCCGGGCCTTCTTTCGGGCCGCGCGAGGCCCGCGAGTATTTCACCGAACTCAGCGAATCGGGGGTAAGCGGCAGCGGGAACATTTCCCAACCGAGTAATTCTGATGTCTTCGCGCCGGCTCTGACTTCGACGCGCTCGGTAATCCCCTTGCGATCCCGCTCCATCGATGGCCCGAAGTTCACGTGGCCCATCGCTTCCACGAGTATCTCTAACGTCGCGTCATTGGTACGGGCCGGTAACCACAGTGAGCGTTGCCGCTGCATTCGATCCAATGTGCCCAATCGCTCGCCGTCGAGGGTCACCAAGGCAAAGTCACGCGGTTCGGTGATGACCAATTCGGCGATGGGTCCCTTGGGCAGCTTCGTGCGATATAAGACACAGCCCTGTCCTTGTCCCAAGTACTCCATCGGCACGGGACGCGACGCCCGCCGAGGAGGCGGAAGGCTGTTCAGCAAGGGCGCCACCTCGCGTAAAGCGATCGGGGAAAGCGCGACCACGGGATTCGGCTCCGGAATTGGCGGCAACGTCTGCCCCGGCGGGAGCCGACGGGACAGGACCTCACGGATCGCGTGGAACTTAGCGGTTGGTCGTCCGGACTCGTCGATCGGTGCGCCGTAGTCGTAGCTGGTGGGTTGGGGTCGGAACGGATGATCATTAGCGCCCGCGGTGAACCCAAAGCTGGTGCCTCCGTGCGCCATGTATAGGTTGAACGATGCGTCCAGCGAAAGCACCCGTTCCAGCGTGTTGGTCAGCCGTCGTAGCCCGCTCCCGATGCTGCTGGAACGTCCCCAAACGTCATACCAGCCGGTGTAAAGCTCCCCGCAGAACAGCGGGCCGTCGGGCTGCACTCGCCGTAGCGCGGTAAAATTGCGGTCCGGATCCTCGGCAAATCCGACGGCGCGCAGGAGGCCAGGGACCTTCGAAGGCCGTAGCGACCAGGTCATCTCCGAGGTGAACAACGGCACCTCAATGCCGGCCTCACGCAGGGTCGCGCACAGCGCCGCGATATAACCTTCATCTTGCCCGAATCCGTCGTATTCATTCTCCACCTGCATCAGGATGATCGGGCCACCCCGGGTGACTTGAAGCGGGGCCAACTGTTCCGCCACGGCCCGCAAATAACGTTTTGCCGGCTCGATAAAGCCGGGATATCGGCTTCGAACGCGCATCTCGGGGTCCTTCAGTAGCCACCAAGGCAGCCCTCCAAAATCCCATTCGGCGCACACATACGGCCCAGGCCGAATGATCACCTTCATTCCCTCGACCTGGGCCAACCGACAGAACTCGGCGATGTCGTTCTGGCCAGCCCAATCGAATCTGCCGGGCTCCGGCTCGTGCTGATTCCAAAAAATATAAGTACTTACGCAGTTAAATCCTACGCTCTTCGCCATGCGCAAACGAAAGCCCCAACATTCATACGGAATTCGCGCTGCGTGAATCTCCCCACTGTGGACCAGGATCCTTTGTTCAGTGGCAATCGCGTGATTAGACCAAAACATGGTTGGTCCATTGACGGGAGCCGGCTCGCCCGCAGTAATTGAGAGTATCTCGAGGATACCGACTATGAATGTAACCCGCGGCCAATGTCCAACGAGTTTACTCCCCATACTTTCGAGCTAATTCAGTAATATACCGCTTGTCGCGATCGCTAAACGGTAAGTTGTCCACCTTGGCCAACTGCTTATAGTGCTTTCTTAAAAGCAGCGTTTTGACAGATATGCCAATGGAATTATCGCCCAATACAGTCCGAAGGCCATCGATCAACTCATCTAGCGAGGTTTTCCCGTATAGCAGCCAGATTGCACTAGGATAGCCAGGCGCACTCCTAAGAGCCGCCAGGTTGTCTAGTACCAGTTGTTGATCAGCCGGTTCAAACGAACTCAACTTGGGCATCAAATTATCAATCACAAGCGACACAGTAGTAAGCGATGACCTTCCTGCCCCTGTCCGAAGCCAGCCAATTAATAGTTTTCGGGGAACCTGCTGAACGGCTAACGCAGCGCTACCCCAATCACCAGGAGAGAGTAACGCTAATGGTGAAAAGACCGCCACGAATCTGTCTACGGGTAAGTCCTGGGAAAGTTGAGCTGCGAAAGGCAGAATATGGGCAGACGATACGTTGGTACTAAGCCACACCCGTCCCAAAGCGACTTGGTAGGCCAAGTTCGGGTCCAAGCGAGCTAAGCCTGTAATACCGGCGACCGCCACTAAGGAATACCGATCTTGGATTGCCAATTCGACCAGCAGGTTTGTGTTTTTGTGCGTGATAATTTGTTGCAGAATCGGATTTATAAGAAGTATCTCAGGCTCCGAAAGTGCCGATTGGAGGCCGCGCAATTCCGACTCAAGTTTAGACCAATCCTGCTTATCTTCGGCTCCAACAGCGAGGAATAAGAGCCCCAATGAGTAAATGGCAATTAGAAATGATCGTTTCATGTTATTATTTAATTATTCTGGTGACTCGACGTCACTAAACTGAACCATGCGAGCAATATGCCCTCCTCCGAAAAACATAAACTCTGCGAGGTCCATTTGGTCCCAACGCCCCGTTTCTGATCCGTCTAAATATGATTTGTGAGATGGAAAGATCGTGCCGTAGGATTTTACTCGATATGACTTATTGCAGCAGAGCTTATATACAATACGGCGCGCGTTCCAAGGAACGCCAGACTTTGCCATTAAGGCGCTCGCAGCTTGGCCGGCCTTGCCAACACGAGATTCATGCTGAACAACGATGGTAACGCAGGGCATTCCTTTGGGTCCAACAATTACAGTAGGTTGGTTACCTTCGGCCGGGTCGAAAAATGGAGTTTCCACTCCGGCCCCACCGCGAATCGGTGTGTACCCGTGATTGAAGCGAACACGCGCGTCCTTGACCGAAGAAACTAGTCCATTACAACACCTAATTGTAGGAGTCATTTTCACCCATCCTCGAGTCTCTTTGGTGCTCGTATTCAGCGTAGTTCCCGGCGTAGGATTCGCAGTATCCGCCAGTCCGATCACTGCGTTGAGGATCGAAGTTGAGAGTTCAGCTGTCATAGGTTCATCAGGGTGACTCGCGCTGAATGCACTATTATATTCGTCCATTTCACCTG
>DLVS01000062.1 GCA_003445095.1 Verrucomicrobiales bacterium | reverse complement strand
ACTCGAACCCGCTCTGCGGAGCACGTTTGGCTTGGCCGTGTATGAAGAGCACATCTTGCAGATCTGTGAAGCTTTCGCCGGCATGACGGCTGGGAGGGCCGATGTATTGCGCCGCGCGCTGGTTAAACAAAAGCGGAATGCCGTGGCGGAAATCGGCGTGGAGTTTTTGAACTGCGCTCGCGCCCGCGGTCACACCGACGCCAAGATTCTGGAAGTGTGGGAGCTGGTGACCGGGTTCAACGGTTACGCCTTCAACAAAGCCCACAGTACGGCCTACGGAGTCGAGGCGTATCAGGCCGCCTGGCTTAAGCGGTATTATCCCACCGAATTCATGGCGGGTGTGCTCACCGGAGGCAAAGGCTTCTATCACCCGCTGGTTTACATTCTCGAATGCCACCGGCTCGGGATTGGCCTATTGCCTCCTCGGGTCAACCAGCCTGGACCTGCTTTCCTGCCGGCGGGAAAGAGCATCCGTGTTCCGCTTACCCAACTAAAGGGACTGACTGAACGCACCACCGCGCGACTGTTAGCGGAAGCCAAGCGCAGGTCGTTCACCTCGCTGAATGACTTTTTCCGGCGGGTGGGTCCTACGAGTGAGGAATTCGAAGCCATGATTCGGGTAGGCGCCTTTGATGAATTTGGCCAAAGCCGCACCCGACAATTTTGGGAGGCGCTGCATCTGATCAAAACCTACGGCCAATCCAGCGAGCCAGATCAAGCGTGGCTCATTCCACCACCCAGTCTCCGGGACTGGCCTTCCGTTTCCCTCGATGAACCGACGCGACTGGAGCAACTTCGCGCAGAAGCGGATTTGCTGGGATATGCCGTTAGCGGCCATCCGCTGGAGTTATTTCCCGACATTGCCTGGGACAGTTACTGCCCGGTCAATCAGTTGCACCGCTATCCCCACGAACTCGTCACGACTTGCGGCCTCGTCATCGAACAAAGGACTCATCACCAAATTACGGGCGAGCCCATGAAGTTCATGAGCCTCGCCGATTGGACCGGCATTGTGGAAACCGAACTGTTTGCCCAGACCTACCGGACTTACAGCTTGGCCACCATCCGCTATCCGGTGCTCGAAATTCATGCCCGGGTTGAACCCTTCGAGAATGGGTGTGGGTTTACCCTCCGAGTGTTGCGAGCCAGTGCGCCGCGTTTTCGGAAGCCAGGAACAAGCTGAGCTTAACTTCGCCCGGCTGGTTGCATTGAATCGGACCAACCGGATCAAGTGTGAAGAAGGGGATACCGAATCGCCGAAAGATCCTTTAAGCTGGTTGAAGTAGTTCCCGGGCTAGCATAGGTGCGGGGAGCCGTGTTCTTTTTCATTTGGGTCATTGGAATCGCGGGCGCCGCCTTTGCTCTCGGCGTCACCGGCTCCCGCCTTCGGCGGGCGCGGTCGCCCATTTCTTCGACCCACGTCCGAGGACGAATCCTTCGCAATCCGGAAGAGGTTACGGCGACGCTTTCGACTCATTCGCCGGAACAATCGCTTCAGTTGGGCCGCTTCCGTTTTCCCGGGCGAATCGCCTCCGGCCACTTTGCTTTTGTGGGCACGACCGGCAGCGGCAAGACGATGATGCAGCGTCTCTTGATGCAGTCAGTCCTTCCTCAGATCGGCCGCGGGCGCGGTGTGCGAGCGCTGATATACGACGCCAAACAAGATCTGCTTTCGATCCTTGCCGGCATGAAGCTCTCGTGTCCGATCCGCCTGCTTCATCCGCTCGATGCCCGGGCTTCAGCGTGGGATATGGCGAGCGATATTACCTCACCCGCGTCGGCTTTGCAGGTGGCGAGCATCCTGATTCCTCGTTCCGACCGTGATACAAACCCGTTCTTTACCAACGCCGCACGCCACCTGTTGTACGGAGTGCTGCTGTTCTGCGTCGAACGCGCGCCCCGCCGCTGGAGTCTGCGACAAGTGCTCCTCATCCTTCGCGACGCAGAGCTCCTGAAACGCACCCTCGAAAACTGTGAGCACACTAGCCACTTGACTCAGTACTGCGCGCACGAGGGTACCTTTCAGAACATCCTCTCGACGCTGCTAACCTTAACCAGTCCTTACGAAATCATCGCCGCGGCCTGGGACAAGGCGGGCAAATTCGTGAGCCTCAGGCGGTGGCTCGAAGACGAATCCATACTGGTCTTGGGCAATGACGAGGCGAATCGGGTCGCTATGGACACGATGAACCGGCTGATCTTTCAGCGTCTGAGTGAACTCATCCTGGGGCAGAGTGAAGTAAGCGCTCCGGATCCTCGGCAAACCTGGCTCTTCCTTGATGAGGTCCGGGAGATGGGCCGGCTGGAGGGACTCTCGCGGCTTCTGACCAAGGGGCGAAGTAAGGGCGTTGCCGCCGTGCTCGGTTTTCAAGACGTCGCCGGGTTGCACAGCGTGTACGGCAAGGATGTCGCCGAAGAAATCCTCGGCCAGTGCAATTCCAAAGTCCTCTTACGGCTCAATAGTCCAGGGACGGCCAAATGGGCCTCCCAACTGTTCGGAACTCGCGAAGTGCTGGAGAGATCCAAAAGCCAGAATCGCAGCCGCTCCTGCCGCAATTTTGGCTTCGATTCATCAGCCAGCAGCGGCGAGGCCGTTTCGAGCGGCATCACCCGGCGCGAGGTTGTCCTTGAATCCGAATTTCTCGACTTGCCGGAGCCCAACCCCGACGACGGGCTCGATGCTTATTTTCTCAACCCGATCACGGGCGGCTTTCGCGATCACCTCTCGGGCGATTGGATCGGCCGCAATTTGATTCCCGCGGATCCACGAATGCCTGACCTAATGCCTCGACCGGAATCGGATCAATATCTTCGGCCTTGGTGCGAGGAGGATGCTGCCTTGTTCGGGCTGAGCGAGACTCACGTATTTTTGAGCAACGTTAAGAGATGACCATGCGACGTGATTTAATGCTAAGGTCTTGTTTAGTTCGGTCCACACACCACGCATTAAACTGCGTTTGGCAGGGGAGGTGAGAGGGATGTTATCGATCTCCAAACCGATTCGGGGATTCGATCAGGGGGAATACTACCTGTGCCTGGCGGCGAGGGATGACTACTACCTCGAAGGCAAGGAACCGCCGGGCTATTGGCTCGGCGATGGAGCTCGCGAGCTCGGACTCGAAGGGCTGATCGAAAAGGAAGTGTTTCGAAATCTGTTTCGAGGACTGAGCCCAGACGGCGAGCTAGCGCTCGTTCACAATGCCAATTCACCGAAGCGCCGCGCAGGATGGGATCTCACGTGGTCAGTGCCGAAATCGGTGAGCACCGCTTGGAGCCAGGCAACCTTTGCAGTGCGCCGAGAAATCGAACGAGCGGTAAACGCCGCGGTGGGTGAAGGTGTGCGCTACCTCGAATCCGTCGGAGTTGTATCGAGGCGCGGCGAGGATGGTGTGATTCGTGAACGAGCCAAACTCATCTTTGCCGCATTTCCGCATTCGACCAGTCGCGCTTTGGACCCTCAGCTCCACGTCCACACCATCCTGCTGAACGTGGCGGTTCGCCCTGACGCCTCTACCGGAACCGTCGAACCCAAGGAACTCTTTCGTCACCAGCATGCCGCGGATGCGATCTTCAAAGCGGAACTCGCGGCGCAATTGGAGCTGCGTCTGGGCCTGCGTGCCGTTCGCGTGGACCGGTGGTTCGAGATCCGTGGAGTCGATGAGTCGCTCATGGCTGAGTTTTCGAAGCGTCGTCACGAGATTGAATCGGTCATGTCGGAGCGCGGCTGGAGTGGTGCAAAAGCCGCCGAAGCGGTCGCCTTTGAAACCCGTGCGACCAAAGTTGTGATTGATCGCGAGAAGCTCTTGGGTCAGTGGCGAAAAATCGGTCTCGGTCATAGTTGGAGCTCGGAGCAGTTGGCGATTCTGCTTCGTGCGCCGCTTGCTCCCAGGGACGTGCAACGCGAGCGCGAAGCCACGGCCAATACTGCGTTGAAGAGAGTCACGGAATTCGACAGTCATTTTGCACAACGCGATCTCACGCGGGCATTGGCCGAGGAAGCACAGGGGCGCGGATTGGGAGCTTGCGAAGTCTATGCGCTGCGCGACCAATTGTTCCAAGGACGCCAAGTCATTCCGGTCGGCTTTCGAGATCGTGAGACGCGCTACTCGACACCCGAGATGCTGGCGGTCGAAAAGCGCATGCTGCAAGTGACTCGGGATCTTCACGGCGCTGATCGACCTTGGTCTTCTGATCAGGCGAATCGGGAAGACGTGATCGGTCGTTATCCGAGTCTGTCGCAGGAACAAGGCGACGTAGTTCGCGCCGTGACGAATTCGCACGGGGGACTTCATCTTGTCGCGGGAATGGCTGGGACTGGAAAGACGTTCGCGTTCCGAGTTGGCAAGGAAGTCTGGGAGGCCCAGGGACTCGAAGTTCATGGCGCCA
>DLVS01000073.1 GCA_003445095.1 Verrucomicrobiales bacterium | reverse complement strand
GTTCCGCTTGAACCCTTCTTGGCGGCCCTAAAGCAGCTGCTCGATCGCGGTGCTCGCGGCTTCAAGTTTGTCGATCGCACCTTCAATCTGAATATTCGCACCTCGGTCGCCATTCTGGAGTTCTGCCTGGCCAACTACCGCCCTGGTTTCGAGCTTCACTTCGAGATGATTCCCGACCGCCTTCCCGTCGAGCTGCGAGCGCTTTTGGGGCAGTTTCCCAGCGGTGCCGTGCAGCTAGAGATCGGAATCCAGAGCTTTAACAAAGCGGTGCTCAAGGACATCTCGCGATCGCAGAATTTCGAGCGGCTGGAGCATAACCTCCGCTTTCTGCGCGAAGAGACCGGCGTGCATGTTCACAGTGATCTCATCTTTGGTCTGCCCGGCGAGACCGTCGAGTCGTTTGCCACTGGCTTCGATCAGCTGATCGCGATGAAGCCCGGCGAGATCCAGATCGGATTCCTCAAGCGTCTGCGCGGCACCCCCGACCACCCCCGACCCCTCTCGGGCAAGAGTGTGGCGATTCTGCTGGAGAAGTCCTCGACGCGGACCCGCGTCAGCTTCGAGGTCGGCGTCCACGAGCTGGGCGCCCTGCCGATCACCCTCATCGCGCGTGACACCCAGCTCGGGCGCGGGGAGCTCACCATGGAAGCGCTGTTTGCGACTGAGCCGACTCCTTTTTCTTCCTTCTATCGCTTCGCGCAGTGGCTTTATGAGACCACGCACCAGACCCACGACTTCGCGCTGCCGCGCCGCTATGAGCTGCTCTTTACCTATCTGACCGCGCAGTGTTCACTCGATCCCAAAGAGCTCGGCGCCGCTTTGATTTGCGACTACGACCGCCATCAGGTACGGCGTCAGCGGCTTGAGTTCCTGAAACCCTACGTCGCCTCCGTGGCGCCCCCATTAAGGCGTGACCGCGATGCCATGCACCCTGCGCATGGCGGCAAGCGCCGCGGCCAGCCCCCCAGAACCTCCCCTGCTCCCCTGACGCTCGATGCGCCGCCGGACAGCCCGATGACCAAGCGCAGGCTCCCGGTCGTGGCCTGAAACCTAAGAGCGCCTAACCAAACCTGTTGCGGACCCCATTGGCTGCCTCGATCGTCTGTCACGGCCAGAAGGCCGCTCGCTCCTTCCTCCTTGCCACTGGGGTTCCTCTCGACGGTTTGGTTAGGCGCTCTAAGCGTTTTGCTCACGCGAGCTTGACGCGCGATCCCACTGGACGGACTTTCGCGGGGATATGGCGGTGCGCGATCAGCGGTCACGAGGCATACCCAAACGCAGAACCTCGCCGAATCGCGTTGATTAGTGCGGCGGTCTTAACCGGGCTCCCTCTCCCGAATCCGGCGGAGCGCAGCGGGAGCCGGATTGGGGAGAGGGTCGGGTGAGGGCCCGAGGCAACACTTCTTCAGCCGAACCATTGGAAAGCGGAGATGCTCGCGACGATCACAACAACTCGGGATGCCCAAGCAGCCTGGAGTAGCGCCACGATGAGCCCCCATATGGATCGCATCACCTTCGCTCGACAACTCCGGCGCAATCTGACTTGGGCTGAACGTTTAGTTTGGCGGTGGCTTCGCGACCGTCGCTTCGAGGGCTACAAGTTCAAACGCCAAGTTCCATATGGGAGTTGGTTCCTCGATTTCTTCTGTCCGGAAGCCTCGCTGGCGATTGAACTCGACGGGCGTCAACACGGCTTTCCGGCGCAGCGATCGCTGGATGAGTCCAAGGAGAAATACTTGGTGAGCATGGGCGTAAAGACGCTCCGATTTTGGAACGGAGAACTCCGTCGCCGAGAGCGCGAAATCAAGGAGATGATCTTTCGCGAACTCTATTCGCGAGCGCCTCATTTGTGTCCGGATTACTGGAGGCAGGGACGGGCGGGTAATGATGCGATTTCGTCACTGTAGATGGTTTAACGAGGGCCCTCACCCCGGCCCTCTCCCACTGCGTTATCACTTCGCGGGCGAGGGGGGCGAAGCTGGAGCTGCCCGTAGAACTGAAGCTCGGTTCGGAGGTTCAGCGAGGCATACCCAAACGCAGAACCTCGCCGAATCGCGTCGCTCAGTGTAGCGGTCTAAGCCGGGCTCCCTCTCCCGAATCCGGCAAAGCGTAGCGGCGCCGGATTGGGGAGAGGGTCGGGGTGAGGGCCGCGTCAACCCATCTCAATTGCTGGAGCGCGGATGGCCCCATCCGCCCGCCCAACCCTCGCGGGGCTTGTGCATGAACTTCATCATCCCCCTGTCAGGAGTCCTGAGCCTCCGGCCTCAAACCCGCGCTCCAACGGGGATTGCGCTCATGCGCCCGACATCACTCACCCGCCTCCGCCGGTGTGGCGGATATCTTCCGCTTCGTACAAATACACCACGTCCTCCGCGACATTTTTGGCGTGATCGGCAATGCGTTCGAGGGCCTTGCTGATCGCCATGAGATTGAGACAGCGCGTGATCGTGGTCGGCTTCTCGATCATGTAGCTGGCCAATTCGCGGTAGAGTTGCTTGTTGAGCAGATCGACCTCTTTGTCTCGCGGAATGACCGAACGAGCCTTGGCCGTGTCGCGAGTGACAAAGGCGCTCAGGGCATCGCCCAGCATACTCTTGGCCATCTGCGCCATTCGCGGAATATCGATATAGGGTTTCAACTGTGGTTCCTGGCTGAGTTCAATGGAACGCCGAGCGATCGTGGTCGCCTCGTCGCCGACCCGTTCCAAGTCGCGCGCGATTTTGGCCGTGCAAACGATGAGTCGTAGCTGACTGGCGAGCGGTGCCTTCGCCAAAAGGTGAATGACTTGCTCATCGATGGCCTTCTCAAGCTGGTCAATTTGATCATCGTTGTTCTTCACTCGAGCAGCGAGGTCATCGTCGCGTTGGACCAAGGCGTCGATGGCACCCGTAACGGCGGCCTCCGCACGACTCGCCATGTCCAGCAAGCTGTCCTTGAGGTTCTGCAACTCGATTTCGAAGTGGGTCATGGGGAGAAGTCAGTAATCGGTAATCGGTGGCCAGTAATCAATGGTTAGTGGTCAATGGTCAGTCGTCAGTGGCCCGATCGTACTTCAACGGCAAGCGACCATCGAGCACCACCAAACACATCACGATCATCCAAACCTTCCAGTAACATAGTCTTCCGTCTGCTTCTTGGCCGGATTGGTGAACACCTTGGAAGTAAGATCATACTCAATCAGCTCTCCGATGTAGAAAAATGCGGTGTAATCAGAAATCCGCGTCGCTTGTTGCATGTTGTGAGTAACGATGACGATCGTGAAGTCCTTCTTCAACTCGAGGATGAGTTCTTCGATCTTCATCGTCGCAATGGGATCGAGGGCAGACGCGGGCTCATCCATCAGTAGGATCTGCGGTTGGATGGCGATTGCCCGGGCAATGCAGAGCCGCTGTTGTTGACCGCCAGAGAGCCCCAAAGCGCTTTGATGCAAGCGATCTTTGACTTCATCCCACAAGGCAGCTCCGCGAAGCGACTTTTCCACAATGCCCTCAATCTCCGCTTTACCGGTGATCCCATGCAGACGCAGGCCGTACGCGATATTGTCGTAAATGGATTTGGGGAATGGATTCGAGCGCTGAAAAACCATGCCCACCCGTTTGCGCAGTTCGATCACATCCACCTCAGGACTAAAAATGTCATGCTGGCCAATTTCGCAACGCCCGGTGATTCGCACACTGTCTATAAGATCGTTCATTCGGTTGAAACACCGGAGGAACGTGGATTTACCGCAGCCCGACGGGCCAATGAAGGCGGTGACTAACTTCTCCGGGATCTTGAGCGAAATATTCTTCAAGGCCTGCGATGCCCCATAGAACAGACTCAAATCGCGGGTTTCAATGATCGGCGCGGTGGTTTGGTCAGGCGGTGGCAACGACGAGGCGACCGGGGCGGTGACGGGAGCGAGTGTGGCCATGTTGGTTCAGGGTCAGTGGCCGGCGCGCATCGCCTTGCGCATTCGGGAGCGAACGACGATCGCGACGGCATTGAGCGAGAAGGTGAGCACCAGCAGGACGACCACAGTAGCGTAGAGGATCGGCCGGGTTTGTTCGATATTAGGGGATTGGGTGGCCAGCACGTAAGTATGATACCCTAAATCCATGAACTGATCGGTGAGACGTTTTGGTAGATCGGCCATGAAGTAGGCCGCGCCGGTGAAAAGAATCGGGGCCACTTCGCCGGCGGCGCGACTGATCGCGAGGATTCCGCCGGTCAGAATTCCAGGCAGCGCGTTCGGCAGCACGATCCGAATAATCGTCTGCAACTTGGTAGCTCCGAGGGCCAGGCTAGCTTCCCGCAGTCCGGGCGTGATGGCCTTCAGCGACTCTTCCGTGGCGACGATGACCACCGGCAGCGTCATGACCGCTAGCGTGAGGGAAGCCCACAAGACCGCTGGCTGTCCCCAATGCGGTCCAGCTTGTCCGGTCAGGCTATCAAGATTCTTGCCGATAAAATTGATGAAAAAGCCGAGTCCAAACAGGCCGAAAACAATGGACGGCACACCAGCGAGGTTGTTGATCGCGGCACGAACAATCCGGGTGTACGGCGAACCCGCACGGGCATACTCGGTTAAGTACACCGCAGTGATCACGCCAATCGGCATGACGAACACCGTCATCACCAAGACACGAATCGTCGTCCCAACGATCATCGGCAAGACGGCGGCCGACTCGATATCGAAAAAGTCCTTTTTGGGAATTGTGGAGACGAAGCGCCAGGAGAGCGCCGGCCAGCCTTGAACCAACACGCTTCCCAGGATGACGACGAGAACAACCAAGATGAGTGCGGTTGAAAAACCCGTGAGGGCAAGCCCGAGCAAAGCCCCCGGGTCACGACCTTTGCTGGCGAATGAAGGATGCGAGGCGATGCTCATTCGCGTCCCTCCATCCGACTCTTGAGCCGGTGAATGATCAGGTCGCCTGCGAAATTGGTAAGGAACGTGACGGCAAATAAGAGGGTCCCGAGCAGAAAAAGGATTTGATAGTGATGCCCGCCGGCGACGGCCTCGGCCATTTCCGCGGCAATCGTGGCGGTAATCGAGCGAGCGGAATCAAACACACTCCAGGTCAGCTTGCTGGCATTTCCACTGGCGATAAGCACGACCATCGTCTCCCCGATGCATCGTCCAAAACCGAGGACGACCGCGGCAAAGACACCCGGTAGCGCAGCAGGCAAGACCACCTGCCAAGCCGCTTGCCATTGCGACGCACCCAGTGCGAGGGCGGCCTGAGTGTAACTCCTCGGGACGCTGGTCAGGGCATCCTCAGCGATCGAGAAGATCAAAGGCACGGCCGTGAGCCCAAGGGCGATCCCGGCCACGAAGGCATTCAACCGATATTGATAGCCGAAGATACTTTGTAAGAAGGTGGCCAAGAACAGCAGGGCGAAGACTCCCATAACCACCGACGGAATTCCCGCGAGCAATTCAACCCCCGGTTTCACCAATTCGCGAATCCGCGGAGAAGCAAGCTGGCTGACGTAAATCGCGGCACCCAAAGAAACCGGCACTGCAAAGAGCAGACCGATCAGAGTCACTTTTAGGCTGCCCACGATGAGCGGCATCAGGTTGTATTTATGGATCATTCCTACTGGTTGCCAGATATATGAGGGATGATCATATCCCGTCCACTGGTGCGGTCGGAGTAGATAGCGCCACTCGGTAGTGTTTACCCGGGCGTCGGGGTCTTTTTTGAACTCGGCTGGAATATCCTGTTGGGCTTCGGCGCGCAGTTCCATCATCGCGATTTGGGTTTCACGATCCATCTCACGAAACTGTGTCCGGGTAAGCCCGAGATACCTCCTGAGCTCTTCTGGCTTCAGCTTATCAATGTCCGTCGCGGGAATGACGTTCTGAATCAGGGCGCTATCCGTTTGACCGAATAACACCGGCAAGGCTTCCCGGCCGACGAAAACAAAAATGAGCAGGATGACCGCGATGGTCGAAAGACTGACCGCGAAGATGAAATGTTCCGTTAGCCACTCCAACGGCCGAGCCCGATGGCCACGTTTAAGCCCCATCCAACCGATGGACCGACCGGAGGTAGTAGCGTAGCGGTGAGGCATAGGACCGAGTTGTTCGCTAAGCGGAAGCACCGAAACGACAGCTTCAGGGAAGGCGTCGGACGACTCAAGCCCAACCCTGAAACGTCGCGGCGACAATCCGGATCCGATTCCGTGATAGTGGCTAAACGCGTCGGCCTTCAGTTGGCGCGAAACTGTTTGGGCAACGGATAGTAGCCGACGTCCTTAACGACTTTTTGGCCATCGTCGCTGCGGATCCAGCGCAGGTAGGCCGCGAGGTCACCCTTGTCGAGAGCGGGATTGATATAGCAAAAGAGGTAGCGAGAAATTGGATATTTTCCAGTGAGCACAGTCTCTTCGTTTGGTTCGATCGCTTCACCTCCTTTGGTCTTGGCGATCTTCAGGTGCTTGGCGCCCTGGCCATACGCCGCGCCGCCATAGCCAATGCCCAATTTGTCTTTCGCTACCGATTGAAGCACCTGCGCCGTACCTTGAAGAGTTTGCGCTGACGCGGCGAAATCCTTTCCTTGGAGAACATGCTCTTTAAAGAATTCGTAAGTGCCGGAGCTATTCTCGCGACTATAAACGGTGATAAGCCCATCGGATCCGCCCACTTCTTTCCAATTCTTGATCTTGCCGGTGAAGATTCCTTCCAAATCTTCCAAGCTCAATTCGGAGATTGGATTGTCGGCATTCACGTACACGCTCAAACCATCCATCGCGACCTTGTATTCGGTGGGCCGCTTTCCGAACGCTTTGATGCAATTCTCTTGCTCCTTCGCTTTGATTTTGCGCGAGGCATTGCAAATGTCGGTGGTTTGATTTTGCAGCGCCGCGAAGCCGGTACCGGTTCCCCCACCGGTGACTTGGATTTTTACGTCGGCATGCTTCCCCATGTAGATCTCTGCCCATTTCTGGGCGAGCACGACCAGGGTGTCGGAACCTTTGACCGTGATGTTTCCGGCCAGGAGGCTCCCGGTCGCTGCCAAAGCGGCCACAGTCAGTGATAATTTCTGGATTAAAGATTTCATATTCGTGGATAAGGAGAGAGCAAAGCGTTTCGGCTAAGTTGCCGTTGAGTTACGGTAAAGTGACATCACGACTCAGAACTTGACCGCGGCGTCCACTTGCACGCGCGTCATGTGACTGTCGGTATCAGGAAAGTAGGGTTCGATCAGTGTCGTGAAATAGACCTTGGCACTGAGCACGAGGAAGTCATACGGGGCGTAGGCGACACGCACGATCGACCCCTGAACGTTGGGCCCCGGGAAGTAGCCAGCCAACTGACTGCGTGCTTGCGGCGGCGGCGGATTCGGAAGGGCATTGGCGTAAAACGCGCCGAAATCGGAGTCGGGCAGTTCTTCCCACCAGGCGTCCCCTTGAGACCTCATCCAGCGATACCCCACCTCCCAAGTGCCTCGTTTGCTGGCCTTGCCGAACAACAACCCGGCGGTATAGCCGGAATCCTGATCGCTCGCGGCTCCAAAATTGTGCATGTATTCGCCGAACAGCATGACTGGAAATACGCCGGCGTACATGGGAGCCTTTTCGAAGGTGTAGGTGATCGAAGCGTTGGCCACCGCGGTCTCAAAATCGGAGACGGGGGCGAGCAAGATGGGTGCGTTGGCCACCACGGCAGTATAGCGCTCGTTTCCGTAACCGATATTGGGCACTGACGAGCTCAGCAGACTGTTTTTGTTCATGATGGTGAGGTAGCCGCCACCCACCGTTGTCGTGATTTTCGGGGTCCATGTGGAGCTCAGTAGCAATTGGCCTCCGAACAAGTAAGGGTCTTCATCCGCCTCTTGGAGGCCGGTGGCAATCGTGCCGCTATTCACGCCAATCTCATCGAGGATAAACTGGCCCGCCATCAGGTTCAGTGTGTGTTGATCATTCGCCCGATAGGCGAAGGTTTGGGCGAACCCTTCGGGGGTGTAGTCGTTGTCGAACACCATATCGGAAAAGATGAACGGATTCTCCATCTTGCCGAACGTGAAGGCGCCCGACCACACCGGGGTGTTGATCGGACTCCACTTCATATATGCTAGATCGACAAAGATGCCTTTCTTGGAGGCGTTATTTTGTAAAGTCTGATTTTGAGAAATGGGATCAATGCCGCCCGTAGGGATTCCGCCGTCAAGGTTGCCCGAGCCGAGCCGGACACCGACTTCGAAATTATCCAGCAGCACTGCGGTAAACGCGAGGCGGAGGCGGTAACGGAATCGGTTGACGGTGTTGAAATCGTCATTGCTGGAAAAGAAACCTTCATAGCGACCCCGAAAATCGCCGCCGATGCGAAACGTCGTTACCCAATCCGGCATTCCGCTCTTCACTTGATATGCCTTGGTAAAATCTTTGTCGGACTGTTCGCGCAGCTCACTCGCTTCGTCGGTCGTCAACACTCCTTTTTCAACCAATTTGTCCAAAAGAGCATCGGCAGATTGCGCGTGGACAATGGGCGCGCCAAGGGCACCGGTAAGGGCCGCGAGGATCGCCCGACGCCAGGCCCTGGAGGAACAAGTAGGATGCATGTGTTTCGCTTTGGTGCCGTCGACGGTTGATAGGCCCCGTGACGAACATTCGTCGGAAGTGTTACGAAATGGTGACGGAACCAATTTGTCACGCCTCCGGCGCTTGGCAGTCACCGGGTTAACTTTCATCCACCACGGCGGCTCGAGTCCGACTGGTCGTCACGGAATCGTCACGGGTCCGCCATCGGTGCGACACGGCCGCTGACCAGCATGGGCCGGTGATCCGGAGATATCTAGCCGCGGTGGGTGCGGGCGCATCGTTGGCGCTTCCGTTCTCCCTCAGGGCCGCGGAAAGTCCACTGGCGAATGCTCGTGAGTCGGTGGCCCAGTGGGTTCAAACCCAGCAGCTCATTTCACGAACTCGCACCGAGTGGGAGTCGGACAAGGAAATGCTGACGCAATCCAAGGCGCTCTTCGAACGCGAGCTGAAGTCCGTGCAAGAGGAGATGGCCAAGCAGACCACGAATAGCTCCGTGGCCGACGCCGAGCGACTCAAATTGGACGCTGACCTAAAACGGTCCAACGAAGCACTGGAGACAGCACGCCATCACATCAGTTCCTTGGAGACAGAATTTCGTGCCTTGCTTCCTCTGCTGCCGGAACCCGTGTTGTCGGGCGCCCAGCAATTGCTCAATCGGCTTCCTGCGGATTCGTCGAACACCAAGGCGAGCGTGACCGAACGCGTGCAGACGTTGGTCTCACTGCTCAGCGAGGTGGATAAATTCAACAACGCCGTGACCGTGTTCACGGAAAAGCGGCGCAATGCGCAGGGTGAAGAGGTTTCGGTTGAGACCGTCTATGTGGGTCTTGGTGCTGCGTACTTCGTCAACGAATCGGGAAACTTCGCAGGCGCTGGCACTCCCGGTGAAAAAGGGTGGAAATGGACTGCCGACCCAACCCTGGCTGCCGACGTCCGCGAGACCATCCGAATCTATCGCAACGAACGCACCGCGCGGTTCGTGCCGCTCCCTGTCGCCATTCGCTGAAACCCGTTTCGTCGCATGCGTCGCCTCCTCGTTTGTTTTACGATCCTTCTCCTGGCTCTGCAGGCAGGGACTGGAATCGGACAGGACCTGAACTCGGTCGCCACGGGTGCGTCTGACGACCTGAAGAAGGCTCTGGCGGAATTGGCTCAAGCCCGTCAGCAGGTTGAAACTGAACGGCTGCCGCTCGCCCGTGAACTAAGCGAATTGGAACAGAAGCTGGCGGACCAGCGGGTCGAATTAGCCAAAGCGCAACGCTTCCAGGAAAACCAACTAGTCGAGCTGAACGCCCTCAAGACCGAAGCGAAGCGGCGGGCGGACGAGGTGGCTTACGTGGATTCGTTGTTGAGCGAATACAGCCGAGCTTTTCGATCACGCCTGCAATTCGCGGAAGAACCCAATTATTTGGCGGTCTTCCAAGAGGTGGACAAAGCAGCAGTAGCGCCAGACCTGACACCTTCGGAACGAGTCTCCCGTCGATTGGCGATTTTGAAAACAGCGATCGAGCGAGGGCACCGAACGTTGGGCGGAGAAATCATCGAGGGTCGGGCTCTCGACCGGCAGGGGCGCGTTCAGCAGGGCAAGATCGCGTTGATCGGCCCGGTGGCGATGTTCGCCGATTCGGCCGGGACCAGTGCCGGCATGTTGCAGCAGGAGCTTAACAAGGCCGATTCAACGGTAGTCGCAGTCAGTTCTGAGATTGAGGCTGCCAGCCGCGAACTGGTGACCACGGGGAAGGGACGTCTCGCCCTCGATTCCACTTTGGGAAATGCCTTCAAGCTGACCGCGATGAAGCAGAGCTTTTGGGAGACGATCAAGCACGGCGGCTGGGTCATGGCGCCCCTAATCTTGCTGGGCGTGTCCTCACTGATGACGGCAGCGTACAAGTGGTTTCAGCTCTCTCGCGTCCGGCTCGCGAGCGAAGCCGATCTGCAAAAAGTTCTGTCGTATGTCAACGAGGGCGAAAGAGCGAAAGCGCTGGCGCACGCCCAAGCCATCCCCGGTCCGGTCGGAGGATTGCTGGCCACGGCAGTGGAGCACTCCGATGAAAAGAAAGAGTACATCGAAGAGATCCTGTACGAGAAGATCCTGGCTGCGCGCACACGACTGGAGCGTGGACTCCCCTTCCTCGCGCTTACTGCCACCACCGGACCGTTGCTTGGTCTGCTCGGCACGGTCATGGGCATGATTGCCTTGTTCAAACTCATCTCCAGCTTCGGAAGCGGCGACCCGCGGGTTCTCGCTTCTGGCATCTCGGAGGCCCTCATTGCCACGGCCTCCGGCATGATGGTCGCAATCCCCGCCTTACTCCTTCACGCGTTCCTGAGCCGCAAGGCCAAGGCTATCGTTGGACGCATGGAGCAAACGTCCGTGGGATTCATCAACGGCCTGCCCGAGGGAGAACACGCGACCTTTTCCTAAACCGTCCCGGTCGCTTCAATCCATGAACTCTACCTTCCAACAAATGGTGCATGCCTGGTCCACCGGAGGCTGGGTCATGCCTGCCCTCGCTTTGCTCGCGTTGATCATCTACGGCAATGCCGCCTACTTAATGCTCAAGCTGCGCTACCGCGGCCTCACCCGCGCTTCCGATGCAGACGTGCATCATTGGGTGGCATCGCCGGAGAAGGCTCCACGAAAGCTGCGGGAGCTGATTCGTTATACCCAGGATGAAGTGAATTCCTTGGTCCATATCGAGGGCCGATTCCGCGAGGTGGAAACGTCTATGATTAGTGATGTGGATCGGCGCATCACCTTTCTCAACGTGCTAGTGGTGGGGGCGCCGCTGTTCGGACTCCTCGGCACGGTCCTTGGAATGCTGTTGACCTTCAAAGCTATTGGCGTCGGCGGCGGATCCGCGTCCGAAATCGTTTCCAAAGGCATCAGCGAGGCGCTGGTCGCCACTCAGACCGGAATGATGGTCGCCATTCCAGGGTTGGTGGTCGCCTACATCGCCAAACGTTGGCGGAACGAGCTAGTGGCCTTCCTCGCCCGACTGGAATGCATCACGCTACGACATTTCCGCCCGCAGTTCCACGGCATGACTCGGGTGTTCAAGCGCAACCCTCGTCTTGGGCCAACCACCAGCACCCCCGTCGCTCCGGTGGCCGCCACTCCCGTTGAATCTCTTCCCGTATGAGATTTCGCCGCACTCTCGCCGAAGCCGAGGAGCCGATTGAGCTAAACCTCATTCCGCTCATCGATGTGATTATGTTCCTGCTGATCTTTTTCATTTCGACAACAAGCTTTATCGAAGAGCCCGGCGTGCAAGTGGACAAACCCCAGGCCGCAAGCGCCAAGCTCCTAGAAAAGAACAGCATCATCTTCGCCGTCACCAGCGACGGGAAAATCGCTTACGGCGGTAAGGAGATCGGACTCGGCGGTGTGCGTCCGACCGTGAAACGACTGTGCGCCAAGGAACCGCTGCCGGTCGTGATTCAAGGCGACGAAAACTCCCGCTCCGGAATTCTCATTCGGGTCATTGATGAGGCCAAATTGGGCGGTGCGAAAGACGTCAGCCTAGCCACCGACAAGAGCTAGATACCCACAGGACCCATGCGAAAGGTTTACCATTCCTCGGGCTCCCAGGTGGGATTCTGGCTGTCTTCGGTCTTCGCGGTGGTGGCAACCGGCGTAATCTTCATGGCCTTGCCATTTACCCACGTCATCGCGCGGCCGGAACGTCACTTGGAGTTACGAAAGGCCAGCGCGACAGACCTCCCGCCACCCATCGAAGAACAACCGCCGGAGCCCCCCAAAGAACAGGCCCAAGAAGACGTGCCGCCGCCGCCGACGATGGATGACGCGCCGCAACAGGTGCCGTTGATGGCTGACCTTGATGTCGCGGTGGGCAGCGGTGGGTTCCTGCCCGGATTTATGGCCGCCGGACAAGGCAGTTCGGCCGACCAGGCGGAGGCTATGGCCGAGACCTTCAGCGCCGCCGAACTCGAGGAGCGCCCCCAAGCTGTTTCCAAGACGGACCCGACTTATCCGAGCGAAATGCGTAAGGCGCGCGTGGAAGGAACGGTGACGCTGGCGCTAGTCGTGGATGAAGCGGGTCGGGTCGAGGAAGCGCGCGTTGAGAAATCGTCGCATCCAGACTTCGAGAAGCCGGCGCTTGACGCCATTCGGAAGTGGCGGTTCCGGCCCGGCGTAAAGGACGGGCACTCCGTCCGTGCCTACGTACTCCAAACATTTCGGTTTCGACCGCCGGCCAGTTGAATCGTCTTCGCATGCGCCCTGTCTTCCTTTTCCTTCTACCGACGGTCTTGATAATTGCGCGGACCCAGTCCGCCGAGCCCGTCAACTCCTCGGTCCCACGGCAGTTCGCGCCCGCGCCGTCCGATAACCCCCTCGCTTCCCTTTGGAACGATCCCGATTTCCAGAAGCGCCTGCTGGGAAGTTACGGCATGAAGTCGGAGATCGAACCGCGAATGACGCCGGAAGAGCAGGCGTTTTATCGCGACAAAGTGGTGCCGGCACTCCGCGGCGAGCCCAAAGAGGCGATTCAGTTGCTAGTAGGCCGAACCAAACCCGGAGCCACCGCCCAATTCGATTTTGCACTCGGCAACGTCTATTTCCAGAACGACGACCTCACGAACGCGATCAAGTCATTCGAGGGTGCGATTGAAAAGTTCCCGGACTTCCTGCGCGCGCAGAAGAACCTCGGTTTCGCGTTTCTTCGGGCCGGACGCTATGAGGATGCAATCAAGCCGCTGACTCGGACTGCTTCGCTCGGCGGCGCGGATGGCAAACTGTTTGGTTTCCTCGGATATTGTTATTCGAACCTAGGCCGCCAAGCGTCCGCTCAGAGCGCCTATCAACAAGCAATCCTTTTCGAACCCGAGAACACCGACTTCAAGTTGGGACTAGTAAAAAGCGCCATCGCCTTGGGCAACTACGAGCAAGCTCTCGCTCAGTTGGATGAGCTGATCCAATCAAATCCAGATAAGGAAAATCTTTGGACGCTTCAAGCCAACGTGTACGTCCAGAAGGGGCAGCCTGACAAAGCTGCCGTTGCCCTCGAAATGTTACGCCGGCTGGGGCACGCCAAATCTCCTCAGCTCCTGTTGCTGGGAGATTTGTATTTGAACCAAGACGCCCGTGACCTCGCCTTAGCCGCCTATTCTGAGGGCGTCGAAAAGGGCGCTGGAGAGAATCTTCCCAGAGCCCTCCGCGCGGCCGACATCCTGGCTTCACGCGGAGCGTGGAAGGAAGCCGGTGATCTACTGGACAAGATCAAGGCCAGCGCCGGCAACAATTTGTCAGGAGCGGACGAACTGAAGTGGCTCAAGCTCACGGCGAAGGTGTCAATGGGTTCCGGTGACGGCGCTCGGGCCATTGAGGTTTTGGAGGAAGTGACTCAGCGCAATCCCCTGGATGCTGAGGCGCTGTTACTCGCGGGCGACTATTACTCACGGAATGGCCAACCGGAGAAGGCTCAATTCCGGTACGAGACGGCCGGTAAAATTGCGGGCTTCGAAGCGGATGCGCTCGTCAAAGAAGCTCAATTACTGGTGAGCAGTCGAAAGTACGAAACCGCCATCGAACTATTGCGTAAGGCCCAAAAGGTGAAGCCCCGCGACAACGTGCAGCGGTACCTTGAGCGCGTCGAACAAGTCGCCCGCAACGCCAGCCGCCGCTCATAATCCGAGCCCAACTCGTTCTTCGTGGTCGCCGACTTTCATCCTAGCCGGAACGTCTCGATTGAACCTGTAGGAGTCGAGGTAACGAGACTACAACTCATTGGCTCCCGCGTGGATCCCGGGGCACTCAGATGGAGT
>DLVS01000427.1 GCA_003445095.1 Verrucomicrobiales bacterium | reverse complement strand
AATTGCTCTGCATGCTCCTGGAACGCGGTTTCCGCTTGCTTCCGAGCGGTGACATCTTGGATGATCGTCGCGGTCGATTCAGTACGCCCTTGGTGGTCTCGAATCGGCGCCACCGTGACCGACACCCACACAGTATGGCCATCCTTATGGATGTAGCGCTTCTCGAAGTCAAGATGTGGTGTGCCTCGATTGAATAACTCGGCGACCCGTGTTCGATTCGCGTTGATATCATCCGGGTGATCCAGGTCATGCGGGCCCATCTTTCCGAGGAGTTCGTTCCGCGAATACCCCGTGATTCGGCAGTATCGCTCATTGACATGTCTAAATCGACCGTCGGGACTGATCTGCGCTGCACCCACGGCGGCATTTTCGAAAAAGGTACGGAAGCGTGTTTCGCTTTCCAACAACGCCTGTTCGGCGCGCTTGCGCACGATGGTCATTCCTAGAAATTCGCTCATCAATCGCAAGGTGTGTTCCACGGCGTCGCCGAACGCCGACGGGCGGGACGACACTATTTTCAAGACGCCGAAGGACTCCTCGCCATATCGCAGCGGCATTACGATCATGGACCGAAGTCCGATTCGGCGGCAGACCTCTCGATCGACACGTGGATCGGTGTCCGTGTCGTCGGCTCGTTGGCACTGGCCGCTCGTATGGCACAGACCGGACAAACTGCTCACCGCCTTCAACCGCAAACCGACGAACGACGCCGCGATACCCACGGCCGCTTCGTACACCATGTCGTTCTCCTCAACCATTTCCAGGCTGGCGCCCTCTGCGCCGGTTATTTGCATCATGCGTTCGAGAATCAGATCTAAGAGGGCGGTGTATTCAACGTGGGCACCGGCGATGGTTCGTTGCGCGTCCAGCACGGTAGCCAACCGCTCGGAATGGTTTTGCAACTGCTGCTCGACCTGCTTGCGCTCGGTGATGTCGATGACCGAGCCGATGTAGCCCAGGAACTCCCCGGTGGTCCCGAATCGCGGACGGCCCGCGTCAAGCGCCCAGCGATATTCTCCATCCGATCGGCGAACGCGATATACCAGTGAAAACGGTTCGTGTTTGTCGTTGGCCGCACGGAAGAGTTCGCCGGAAGCCGCGCGATCATCGGGATGAATGGCATCGAGCCAACCGTACCCTAAGCCGGTCTGCTCCGTTTGTCCGGTAAGCTCATACCAGCCGCGCGACAAATACGAGCAGGAACCGTCCGGCTCCGTGACCCACAGCATAGTCGGAGCACTGTCGGCGAACGTGCGGAATCGCGTTTCGCTTTCACGCAGCACGTCTTCGGATTCGCGGCGTACCTGCGCGAGCCGCACATGTGCCTCCACACGGGCGAGCAACTCTTTCGCACTGAACGGTTTAATGAGATAGTCGTCCGCGCCGTGCTTCAATCCTTCGATTCGCGCGTCCTCCTCGGCTCTCGCCGAGAGAAGAATGACCGGAATCGTCTTCAAGGCCGCGTCTTCTCGGATCGCGCGCAACAGGCCAAACCCATCGAGCCGCGGCATCATCATGTCACTAAGCACGAGATCCGGCTTGTCACGCCGTACCACAGACAGGGCCGCCTCACCGTCCGGAGCAGAGATGACACGATATCGCTCAGCCAGCAAGCGTCCAATATAGTGACGCATGTCGGCGTTATCATCGGCCAACACGATCAGCGGCCGATCGCGCTTCTCCTCCTGTGCAGACGTCGGAGCGGTGACGGGCGGACATTCATGGCGTAGTAATTCTTCAGATTCATCGCCTCGATCTGCTTCCGGGATCCATCGGAGCGCTTCTTCCACAAATGGACCAGCACCCACTGCAGTAGAGATGCGAGTTCGTCCAGGGCCGATCTTCTCCGGCGACAGATGGGCGCTTCCCAGCGGGACAGACACAAAGAAGGTGCTACCCTCGCCAATTCTGCTTTCGACTCGCACTGATCCCTTATGAAATTTGGCCAATTCCTGCACGAGCGCCAGTCCGATGCCGCTGCCTTCGTGCGTGCGGCTCTGCATGTTCTCGACTCGATAAAACCGTTCAAAGATATGGGGTATCGCTTCAGCCGGAATGCCGACGCCGGTGTCGCGAACGCGCAGCGTGACATGGTGCGCGTCCATCTGATCTTTTTGGTCTATTCGGTTTGTCCTGTCACCTGATGGACAAGATGGATCAGACAGACCTTGCTTAAGGCTGATTTCTATTTGCCCTTCAAAGGTGAACTTAAAGGCATTGGAGAGAAGATTAAGAACGATCTTCTCCCACATGTCGTGATCCACGTACGCCGTTTCTGAGAGAGGAGGACAGTCCACGATGAGGCGGAGGCCGGCTCGTTCCGTCGCAGAACGGAAGGAACTTGCCAACTCCGCGGTGAATGCCGCGAGGTCCGTCGCCTCATACCTTGCCTGTATGCGGCCCGCTTCGATGCGTGAGAAATCGAGCAGATTGTTCACCAACCGAAGCAAGCGCAAGCCGTTCCGGTTGACGGTTTCTAACTGATCCTTGGCGTCGGGCTTCAGATCTCCATGACGGCCGGCCAAGAGTTCTTCCACCGGTCCGAGCATGAGCGTGAGCGGCGTCCGAAATTCGTGTGAAACATTAGAAAAGAATGCCGTCTTTGCCCGATCCAGTTGCGCCAGGGCTTCAGCCCGTTCGCGTTCGGCCTCGTAGGCTCGGGCATTCGCGATCGCGGTATCGAGCTGATCCGCTACCAGCTCAAGGAATGAGCGATATTGCTCGTCGAACGGCCGCTTCGAGTTGAGCCCGACCACCAGCCTACCTACCGACCCGATCTTCAGCTCCTGTAGCTGTTCGGATTGGATGCCGGGCGTGCAAGCCTGAAGCTCACCATCGAGGTAGGCGGCGGCGAACGGAACGTCGTGTGGCTTCGCGGCAAGCGTTTCGATGGCGAGTACGCAGGCGTCGTGGGCGGTGCGCGCGGTCGCGTTACGCGCCGCGAGGTCCCGCAGCAGGGTAAGTCGGCGCTCGCCTATCACACGGCCGGTAGTCTCCGTCACGATGCAATAGACGCCGCCGACCTCCCCCGACTCGATGCGCACCGGATCGTAGGAGACGTCGAAGTATGCTTCCTCTACAAAACCGTGACGTTCCATGATGAACATCATGTCCTTGGCCGTGAATGCCTCGCCGGTGCGTATCACGCCGTCGAGCAGACTGTGCAGGTTTGCGCCTGCGTCCCAGAGCTCCTTCCACGCCACGCCTCCCGGCTGGCCAAGCGCCTGCGGGTGCTTGGCGCCGAGCACAGGCCGGTAGGCATCGTTGTAGAACACGACGTACTCCGGCCCCCAGAACAGGATGATCTGCGCCTTCGACGGCAGCATCATGCTGAGGAGGCTTCTCAGACTCTGCGGCCAGCATGCCGCCGGCCCGAGGGGGGTCTTCGACCAGTCGAAGATGCGCATGCGTTCACCCATTTCGCCGCCGCCGCGGAGGAAATCGTTCTGGTTGCACATCCCCGATTTTGCCGGATCAGGATTCATATTCTCGCCTCTTTTCGCTCCGGGTCTCCATATTCGCCTCCAGGACGCCGTGGATGGTCCGATACAAGTCATTAATCGCCACTTCTTTGGTCAGTAGCCCCGCCAGCTCGTTGTATCGCGTGACTGTCGTCGTCTCCAGTGTTAACCCATATCTCATCGCGGTTCACCGGTCGGCATGAGGCGATTGCTGATTCTGCACAGCAGCAGACAACACCTCAATGGTATCAAGGACGACCCGCTTGACCTTGCACTCCCACATGGGATGGCCTAGCCCTTCAAGGTTCTACTCCCTGTCTCTTCAATTTCCCTCCGTTCCATCCTCGCACCGTCGATTACCAGCCGCTTGCGTTTGCTCAGATCGGCACTCTCCCCATTCGAGACCGCCACGACACGCGCCGAGTCGTCCTCAGTTTGATCGTCGTGGTTGGCACAATTTTTCCTACATTCCCTGGAAACTATTTTACAAATAAAACCAATCAGTTAGAGTCAACACGGTTGACTCTATAAAGGACAACATTAGGTGATTGGATTGTACCTAGCACAAACCCTGGTTTTCGGTATTTTTATAGGCCAGTTCTTGCCAAGCTGTGGCAGGGAGGAACTTTGTGTTGTTTCACTGTGGAAGCGTTGCAGCGGCGGTTCGTAGAAAACCTAACCCCTCGTGACGATGTGCTGGAACTCAGGTCTGCCGGTCACACCAATGCAGGGAATCTCCATCACGGCGAATTCGACAACCAAAACATCGCCTTATTTTTGGACCGAAGATCTCACGGAGCGGGGTGCACCACCCCTATAAATAAATCCGGCCAAGGTTGTGGCGGAGAATCGCGCGGCTTGCTCCGCCTTACAGTAGTACCAATAGACACACGGTGTTTTTCTTCCGGTGCTAGTTATGGTGCTCCTCCGTTCAGAACGATACGAACCTCGATCGCTCTTACGCGGCTTGATTTTTGCTCGGCCGTTCCCAGAGCGTCATCACATTGCCTTCCGGATCCGCAAAGTCGGCCATAAACCCATGTTCACCGAGGGAATGCTTCGGCGTCACGACCTTCCCGCCGGCATTTTCTATGGCCTTGAGCGTCTGGTCGATGGAGTCGGTTTCGACACCTACAGACGGATGATCGTCTTTGGATTTTCGTTTGTAGAAGCCACCATTGATGCCTCCCACTTCAATCGGATTGAAATCCTGGTCCGCGGCTGTCGTGAGCGCCATCGCACCGTCTTCGCCGTGTAGTTCAACCCTCCAGTCGAACACCTTTTCATAAAAGGTCTTGGTCTTATGAAAATCCATAGCCGGGATCTCAAAAAAGCAGGCTTTATTTCTCACGGTCATACTCCTTTCTTGACTCTACCTCTATCAGGATGCTGTTTGTCTTCGTAACGAGCTTCATGGGATTTGCGATTGAGTGATTCTCCTCTCAAGCCTTACTCATCGTCGTATGCCCATAGAAAGATCAGCGGCGCTCCTTCCGACGGTCGGCGTACCGTTCGACTATTCATCGTGATACGCCTGGGGCCACGAGTTGTCGCCATCAAATGATGGATGAGAATGCTTTGCCTCACCTCCACCGGACCCGTAAGGCCGCGTGATCACTTCCATTAAGTGGCCGTTCGGATCATCGACATAGACGCCGTGACCATCGTCCCAATGGTTGATCGCCCCGGACTGTTGGCGGAATGGATCAGTCAAATAGGGAAGCGCGGGCGACAGGATGCGCTTGAAGATGAGATCAAATT
>DLVS01000637.1 GCA_003445095.1 Verrucomicrobiales bacterium | reverse complement strand
AAGGGTGCGGGCGTCTGGTGCGTTCGGAGTCCCGGCTTTAGCCGGTCGAGGGTGAGCGCGTTGTTGAACGATATGGAATGAGTCCCGCGTCAGTTCGCGGATGACGCTCGGCCGTTAAAGGCGGGACTCGGTACGAAGATCAATCCCGCAATTCGGTTGCCACAGCTCGGTTCGCGGCAAAGCTTCTCGCCCGTGATTCTTGCCTTTCGAGCTCTTCTCGCCGGATTGCTAGGTGCCGCCCTGATCGGTGCGGCTGCTGCCGATTGGCCAATGTTTCGCGGCAACCCCCAATTGACCGGCGTGGCGCAAGATTCCTTGCCAGAAAAACCTGTCCTCCAATGGACCTTCAAAACCGGCGCCGCCGTCAAATCGTCGGCGGCGATCGTCGGTCAACGCGTCTTCATCGGCTCCACCGATTCCAATTTGTACTGCCTAAATCTGGCTGATGGGAAGTCGGTATGGGCGTTCAAGTCTGATGGACCGATCGAAGGTTCGCCCTTGGTCCTGGATGGTCGGGTTTATTTCGGCACGGCGAACACCAACCTCTACGCGTTGGACGCCGCGACCGGCAAGCCGCTGTGGAGCTATGGGATGGACGACAAGATTCTCTCAAGTCCCAATTGGACAATCGGCACCAACGGTGCGCGCAGTATTTTGGTCGGCGGTTATGACTTCAAACTTTACAGCTTCGATGCCGTCACCGGTAAAACCAATTGGACCTTTGAGACCGGCAATTACATCAATGGCACCCCTGCGGTCGGCAATGGGATGACGGCATTCGGCGGCTGCGATGCGGTCGTTCATGTCGTCGATGTCTTGAAAGGCTCGAAAGTCAAAGAGGTCGATGCCGGCGCGTACATCGCCGCTTCCGGTTCGCTGGTCGATGACGTGTTGTATGTCGGCCATTACGAGAACGCGGTCATCGCGGTGGACCTTAAAGAGGGCAAGATCAGGTGGACCTACAAAGACCGAGGCTTCCCTTATTTTTCGTCGCCAGCAGTTACCTCGGACCGAATCATCGTCGGCGGGCGCGACCGTCGATTGCATTGTCTGAAGCGCGATACAGGCGAAGTGGTCTGGGTCTTCGCGACGCGGGGCAAGGTGGACAGCTCACCGGTGGTGGTCGGCGACAAAGTGGCTGTGGGGTCCGATGATGGGCGATTGTATATGGTATCGTTGGCGACCGGGAACGAGCTGTGGAACTATGAGATTGGCCAACCGGTTCAAAGTTCGCCGGCCGTGTCAGCCGGACATTTGATTGTCGGGGCGGATGACGGGGTTGTTTATTGTTTTGGTGCGAAGAACTGAGACACCATGGTCACCCGACGAAAATCCTGGCGGGAGAAACTCGCCGATGACAAAGACCTGCCCAAAGTCATCACGCTTTCGCCGAGCCAACGGAAAAGGTGGGGTGGGCGGACGATGGTGATTGCCACGCCGCGCGAAGTGGACGCCATCATTCGCAAGATTCCCCGAGGCCGGACGGCGACTATCAACGATCTCCGCGCTAGATTGGCGAAACAGCACGGTACCGACACGGCCTGTCCGATCACCACCGGGATCTTTTCGTGGATCGCCGCGCACGCCGCAGCCGAGGATGAAGCGGTGGGCAAAAAGCGCATCACCCCGTGGTGGCGTGTACTGAAATCCGATGGGAAGTTGAATCCGAAGTATCCCGGCGGAGTCGAGGAACAACGAAAACGGCTGCGGGCCGAGGGAGCGGCGGCCCTACCAATCCGGCCGCCGAACCAGCGACGTGGTAGTGAGTCTTCGAGCAAAGCACCGACAAATTCAATCGTACGCGGTTCTCGGACCCCCGAATAATAAGTCTGCTGATCTTCGCACCCCATTTTCCATGAGCACTATCACCGTTGCCCCGCCGCCGAAAACCGCCGGACCGCCCATTCAGAAGGAGACGATGGCAGGCAATTACTTCGTCGCGAATTATCCGCCGTTCGCCTTTTGGAAGCCGGAAGCGGTGGCTGACTTCAGAGCCGCCTTGGAGCAGCCACCGCGTAGCCTCCCTCATTCCTCGGCGCTCACCCCGCTGGGCCTCTATTGCCACATCCCCTTTTGCCGGAAGCGCTGCCACTTCTGCTATTTCCGCGTTTATACCGATAAGAACGCCGAAGACATCAAAGGCTACCTCGAGGCGTTGCTTAAAGAGCTTACGGTGTACGCTGGCAAACCAGTCATTGGGGGACGCCGGCCGAAGTTCATCTATTTCGGTGGCGGCACACCGAGCTATTTGTCGCCCGATCAATTGAAGTTTCTGAGCGACGGTATGAAGCGTCTGCTACCGTGGGATGAGGCCGAAGAGGTGACCTTCGAAGGCGAGCCAGGTACGCTCTCCGACCATAAGTTGAGAGCTATTCGCGACTTCGGCGTCACACGGCTCAGCCTCGGCATCGAACACTTCGATGATCACATTCTCGAGGTCAATGGCCGCGCGCATCGGTCCAAAGAGGTTTATCGCGCTTACAACTACGCCCGCGAAATCGGCTTCCCGCAGATCAACATCGATCTGATCGCCGGCATGGTCGAGGAGACGGAAGACAAGTGGAAGGAAGCGGTCGCCAAAGCCATCGAACTGCAACCGGATTCGGTGACGATTTACCAGATGGAGGTGCCCTATAACACGGGCATTTACCAGCAGATGAAAGCGGATGGCAAACTCGTCGCGCCGGTTGCCAACTGGGAAACCAAACGTCGGTGGGTAAATTACGCGTACAACGAGTTCGAGAAGCTTGGATATACCGTCACGAGCACGACCACCGTCGTGAAGGATCCCGCCAAGGTGAAGTTCCTTTACCAACAAGGGTTGTTTTCCGGCGCTGACATTCTGTCAATCGGCGTGGCCAGTTTTGGGCATTTGAGCGGGGTGCATTATCAGAACCATCACGATTTCGAGCCGTATGTGAACGCGGTCAACGCGGGTCGGTTGCCAACTCACCGCGCTTACAAAGTGCCGGACGACGAGCAGTATCTCCGTGAATTCATCCTCCAACTCAAGCTGGGCCACGTTAGTGCCGCGGCGTTTGCTCGGAAGTTTGGCCGAGACCCGCGGGAACAATTTGCCGCGCCGTTGATGACGCTTAAGGAGCAAGGATTCCTGACGAATGGGGGTGATCGGATTGGCCTGACCCGTGATGGATTGCTGCAGGTGGACCGGTTGCTTCATGAGTTCTTCAAGCCCGAGCACCGAACTGGGCGCTATGCGTGAGCTCGAACGATTTCGTTCAAGCACGAATGAGAGCTCAATGCAGCATGACTGGGCCGAGCCGCCAAGCTTGTTGAGCAAAAGGCTGGATCGCATTCGGGTGAATTAGCGTCGTTTTCCCGTGGTCGGTGGTTCTCTCGTGCAGGGATACGAACCAGATCTACGGCCGGGTTGCTTGACGGTACTGGGCGAACGGCTTTACCACGCTGGCGTAATGCGCTTCGATTCGAACCTGGCGTGGCTGTCCGCGCTACTGCTTCTGCTCGCCGGCTGCGCGCCGCGCGGAGCGGAAGCGTTGCGTCGCGGCGACGAAGCGCTGTCCGCGAACCAACCAGCCGAGGCCGTCCCTTTGCTTGAGCGTGCAGTCACCGATCTGCCCACGGACGCCCTTGCGTGAATCATCTCGGCCTGGCCTACC
>DLVS01000181.1 GCA_003445095.1 Verrucomicrobiales bacterium | reverse complement strand
GCGGCGAGTTTCACGGCCGCATCAACCCGGTCGACCTTGTAGAAAGACACCAGCGTATACATGGCTTCCGCCACAATGACCGGCGAGACTTCAAGCGAAGCGTTTCCGGCGGCCGCCGACTCGAAGAGCCTTTTCGCCGCTTCCGCCTGTTTGGCGGGTTGACCCGAGAGAAAGCGCAGCAGGACGTTCGTGTCGACCAGGTATCGCGCACTCATGGAGTTCCCTTCCGGGCGGCTTCCCGAGCCATTGCCTCCCGCACCGCTTGTTTCTCCTCCCGGGTCGTGGCCACCGGGCGGCGCAGCTTCAGGCTGCCGAACAACTCATCCAGCGCGGGTTCCGGGCGGACCACCACGGAACCGTCCGTCCGAAGCTCATAAGAAAGTCGCTGCCGGGGTTTGAGCTGAAGCGCCTCCCTTACCTCACGCGGAATGGTGGTCTGGAATTTGTCAGTGATCGTGGATTGCGTCATGACTTCATCCTACCATGATTCTGTGCATTGTTGCAATGGGTCGCCTTGTTTTTAACCCGCGCCTTACTTTCCCAGAGAAGCCCCGTTGGTGATTCATCGGCCGCGGCCATCCGGGCCGGGCCGCTTTCCTTGAGCTCCACCACTGACCCGACCAATGCTATCCGCACGTCTCGCCAGGAAAGCCTTTCACACCCTGCTCGTGGCTGCCCCGGATTCGGTTCCATGCCCGGATTGACGTCATCGGGGCGGTTGTACCGGCTAACACCACGTTTGGCTTTTCCCCTGTAATTGACCAAAAACTCCCGGGACCCATTGACGAACGGGGGTAGGATCGTGGTAAGCGAAACGCTGAGTAGTTGTTCTTTGAAAACGTCTTTCAAAAAGGGAGATCCCATATGGGTAATGAACCAACAACACAAACAGCGCGGGCGCGACCCGTTCACGAAATCCGACTCGGTGCCATTCGGGCCGCCGTGTGGGCTAACGAAACGGACAATGGAACTTGGTATAACGTCACTTTCGAGCGGTCGTACAAAGATGGCGACACTTGGAAATCCACAGGCTCATTTGGTCGCGACGATTTATTGGTGCTCGCCAAAGCGGCCGACCAGGCCCACACGTGGATTGTCGGCCAACCGCGGGACCGCCAGGAACCGGAGCCAAGCACCGCCCCGACGCAACCGCCAAGGCGTATGGCAAGCGGCCAACCCTTGAAAGAAGCGCGCCTTCCGACTCAACGAAGCGCCTAATTCACAAGCGACAACCGCGTCGGTACTCGCCATGGATCTAACCCTGACATTTGGCGGCAAGGCCCGGTATAGACCTATGGATGAGGTCGACCGCGTCTCGGACAAGGAACGGCCATCGCCTCGTCGCCTGAAGCGTAGGCCGCCCAGTCGGATGAATTGCCGTTGGCACTTCGAAGATTCCGCCGCGTGTGCTGGATCCAAGGCAATCGGTTGGTTTCACCGCGGACCGCTGATGAACTGGGCCGAAACCGGCGAGCACGCGGAACAGTTCCAGAGCAACACTGCATCTGATCCCTCGAACCTGGTTGGGGCTTCACTTGAAAGCGCCGACCTTCGGCGGGAGTTACCTTGAGCGGAGCGGGCCGTGATCCGCGACCATTTCGGTTCGCACCTGGGCCTCGTGCGCCCCTTGAGCAGCTTGAATTCCCCGAGCTTCAACATCGGCCAACCCGTCCCCGCCGTCGAGAAGGGCCAGTCGAATTCAAAGTAGTCGCGCTGCGCGATTGTCCGGTTCCCAAGGGACTCGAAGAGTGCGACACGCCCGAGAAAGCCGCTGCCTACTGGCGCCTCCATGTCGCTACTACGAAAACTTTTGTTCCCGACGTTGAGTCCTTTGTCGTTTTGCATCTGAATACTCGAAGGCGCATTCGGGGACATCACGTGGTCGCGACCGGAGTCCTCGATTCGGTTCAGGTTCACGCTCGCGAGGTATTTCGGACTGCGATCGTCGCTAATTCGTCGGCGGTCATATTGATGCATAATCATCCCTCGGGCGACGCTTCCCCTTCCGACGCCGACATCCTTATCACGCGCAACCTCATCCGCGCAGGGCAACTGCTTAAAATCGACGTTGTGGATCATGTCATCGTGGGAGCCGGACGGCCGGTATCACTGAAGACGATGGGTTACTTTTATGAGTAGAGAAGACAAGCGGCTGTCGCTCTGGACGCGGGCGTAAGTCTGACGCGGACTTCGATGCAGCCTCCCATCCGGGCGAATTCGTGGCTTTGAAGCGCCACGTCCGTTGTGCAAAAGAGGTCGGCGTCGTGCGACCAGTAAACGTGCGGCAGTGGCGCGCGGCGCTCTTCATGCCTGGACGGATTTGTGGAAGCCAGATCCTCCGCGTGAATTCCTAAGCGCGAATCCTTGGCCGGGTCGTTGACGGGTCAAGGTGGAGCGGAGGCCCGAAGGGCGGCAATGCCGCGGCGAAGCCGCCGAGCAATACCTTGACGCGTCAACGGCCGGCCTACACTTGAAGCGCGAGTTTCCGCGGTCATTTACCGACGACGCTCACTGCTTCTGAGATGAGCTTGCCGAGGTCGATCTCAAGGACGTCAGTGATGCGAATGAGCGAATCCAAGGTGGGATTGCCTTCGTGGTTTTCGAGACGGCTAATCATGGATTGGCTTAATCCGGCCTCGGCAGCGAGCATGTTCATGGAAATTCCACTTTTTTCACGCGCACTCCGCAAGCGGCGCACGATTTCGGCAGCCAGCGCTGCTCGCCGTTGAGCCTTCGTCACTTTGCCTGACTACGCCATATGGTGCTTGACGGCGGATATGCTTAAAAGCATAACCACGTCGTGACTTTGAACGCCATGGACCTGGTCTTGAGCCAAGTCACTTCCGGCGATGGACACAGGATTCGGAGGAATTGGTTTGAACAGCATTCCACCTTCACTTGGCTTTTGAGGCATTAATCCACGGAACATCATGTTCATTCGAAGTCTACTCCACACAGCTCCCAACGCCGCCCTGCGCCCCTGCTCGGGCGGCCACGGTTGTCCGGACATCCTGGAAATGGAATCCGGCGACTTCGCCGTCATCGGCACCGACATTACCGCGTCCGCCCGCCCGCACCTTCCTCACGGTTCAGCGTGCGGCACTGAAGAACGGATCATCCGTCTGCCTCGCGCGATCCTTGCCGCCACCAAGGCTCAGTTGCTGTCCGCAATCTGACTCAGGGAATGTCCCCTATCGCACGAGTTCGAGTTCCAGCACGGGGCCACGCTCGTTGAGGAGCGTGGTCGCCATCTCCTTCGGCTGGCTGGTCGCCATGCGCTCGGCCATCCATTCGACGTTCTCGGTTCCGAGGAAAAAGCGCGTATCGCCCCGAGCGCGCGAGGCTTGAACATAGGTCATTTCGCGGTTCTGCACCCGGCCGGCGAGCACAAAGGCTTGCTCGGCGGTCATGCCTTGGGCTTTGTGAGTGGTCAGCGCGTAACCGAGGCGCAAGTGATGGTATTCGTCAGTGTTGACGCTCACCTGCCGCCCTTGATCGAGCGTGATCTTCAGCGTCGGTCCGTTTCGTGCGGTGATGCTGCCCACGTCGCCATTGAAAACGCCGACGGCTTGGCTGTTCCGTGTAAACAGCACCCGGTCATTCACGTAAACGGACATTTCTCCAACCGAAAGCGGCGTGCCGACCAAGATCCCAGCCTCTAATCGGTAGCGCTGCACCGACTCATTCAACCGCGCTACCTCGGCGTTGGTGCCGGACAAAATTAGGTTCGAGGAAGTGTTGTCAGTTGGATTGCCAATCCAGTTCTCAACCAACGCCTGCTCCGCCGATTCGGATTCGCCTCGAAGGTGAAGTAGGCCGCGACTCTCGTAGGCGCTTAAAGCTTCGACAGAGCGTCCGTTGGCGAAGTCTTTGACCGCGTCCCGCGCCCAGGGCTCTCTTTGGCGTTGAATCTCGGTAAGCGTGGTCGCGCCGAATTCGCGGGCGAGCGCAGCAAATCCTCCACCCGCTTCCACCGATTGAAGTTGTCCGGCATCACCGGCGAGCACGAGCTTGGCGCCGGCGGCTCCGCAACGCGCCGCAAGGTCGAGGAGTTGCCGGGTTCCGACCATCGCTGCCTCGTCCACGAGCACGACGGACGCCGGCCCAAGTGAGATCGCGCCATGCTTCAGTCCCCAAAGCAGCCGGTGGAGAGTCATGCTCGGAACCTCGCTTCCCTCCTGAAGTCCCGCCGCCGCCTTGCCGCTCAAACTGGCGCCATGAACTTCGAGTCCCTGGGCCTCCCAGACTTCCTTGCCAACTCGGAACGCGAACGTCTTTCCAGTCCCAGCCATTCCCGCGACAAGATGAAGTCCCCCGTGCGAATTCGTCACGGCGCGAACTACGTCGCCTATAAGAGAGAAA
>DLVS01000267.1 GCA_003445095.1 Verrucomicrobiales bacterium | reverse complement strand
CCCGAAGTGGATGGCCAACCGCGCGGACCGGGTGAGACAAACTCTGCTGTTTCTCAACAACCGCGCCTTCGACCATTGGGTGCTCCGTCGCTCGCTCCAACTGATACAATCGCAGATCCGCTACGATTTCGTGCTCGGGCAAGATTTCCTCAGCGTCCGAGTGGTTCGTCAATTGGCAGCACGCCTGAGCGCGCCATGTGGGGCAACCTTGCACGATACCCTACCGCAGCAGGTGGCCGTCGGAGCCCCGAACGCGTTTGTTCGTAACGTCCTGAGACTCCTCAGCCAGCGACGCGATCAATCACTGGCACCCGAGCTCACCCGTTTCAAATGGCTGGCTGCCGTTTCTCGGCACGTGGGTGATTCGGCACTTCGTTGGCTTCAACCGTCACCCCCTCCGCTCCATATAGTCTATAATCCGGCGCCCGTGGCGTTCACCGCCGTGCCTCCACTCGAGGTTCCCCCGACTCTTCGATTTTTGTTTGTCGGCCGCTTGTCGCCGGAAAAGGGCGTGGATTTGCTGGTCGAGGCGTTTCGAAAACTTCCCGGCGAACATCGTCTCACGATTCTCGGACTCGCCGGGTCGTTGGCCGCGGCGATCCATCAAGCTGCGGCCGCGGATCCTCGAATTGAAGTTCGCGCCGCCGTTCCCTACTCCGAAATGCCCAAGGTTTACGCGGAGCATCAGGTTGTTTGTTGTCCGGTGATGTGGGACGAACCGTTCGGACTTACCGTCCTGGAGGGTCGCGTTACTCGACGTGTGGTGATCGGAACCCACCGAGGCGGTCTTCCAGAAATTCTAGACGGCTACCCCCGCGCGGCCCTGTTCCACGCGACTGGTTCCGACCGCGTCGAGCACGTCGATCACCTGCGACAGGCCCTAAGTCAGGCCGAGGTTCTGGCGCGAGCACCGCTTAACGAGGCTCACGAGGCCGCCTTTCTTAAGCCGTTTCAACTCTCCACGTTCGCGGCCACTTACGAGCGCCTGATTCACGAAGCGGTCGCCAAGCGCGGGTGCTAGAATGAGACTGGACCCGCTACGCCCATCTAGCGTGGTGAAGGATTCGTTCGTTTACCACGCTAGTTGCAGTCACACGCGGCGTCGCGAAAAGTCATCCAAGGCATTTTGTACATCCGGTTGGTCGCACCGAGGTCGCCGGGGAGAAAATAAACAAACCCGTTGGCCACAGCCATTCCTTCGCGGGCGAGCAACAGGTCACCCGCGACCTCAGGGAGGGGCGGGAATGAAGGTTTAGGCTCGAGCTTCGAGTCGAACCAAAGCAGTCGACTTAGCGCGCTTGAGGAAGCGGATGCGGATGACTTGACCAGCCCGCTGGCCACTAAAGCGCCGTTCACGAACTTCCAGTCTTGAACCGCTAATCCCGGGGTTTCATCCAGCTTCATCCCGGCCCCCAGACCCCGCCGCCGCAAGTCCGCACCGTTGAGCGTTTGTAGGAGTTTACCAGTTAGGTCCCACACATAGACGGAATCGGTGTCCCAGGTTGCACCAACCAGCTTCGATTGTTCCGGCCAGACGGCCAACGCTCCGATGTGATCTTCGACCGCGAATTCGACCGTCGGTTTCGGCAGTTGGCCCGGACGCAAGTCCTCCAACACGTAAGCTCGAATCAAACTCCGGCCCTGCGGGCGACTTTCCGCGAGTGGAATCCAAAGGCGTCGCCCATCCGACTGAATCCCTCCGGGATGATCGAGAGCCGGCGACTCCGAGGAGGTCAGGTTCCAGACATCCCAATTCCTGGCGCCAAGTGAAGTCCGAAGAAGCAAAGGACCTCGGGGCTCGGGTAGGTCTCGGCGTGCGGTCACCCAGACAAATCCGCCGGCGAATTCCAGTCCCTGAGTATGGGCTCGGACTATACCGCTTGCGCTTTCCAGTGCGGGCAGTTCGACCGGTTCGACGCTGAAGGTACCAGCCGACGCGTCCATTGCCTGAATGAAAGTCGCGAAAGACAACCCCATCCAAGTTAGTGTTGGGCGCAATTTCAGCAGCCCCTCCGAACAGCCAAGCCGCAGTTCAGTCACACTCACGAACCAAAGGCAGAACGTCGCGACGGCGGTCGGCAAGAATTTTCGTTTGGTGATGGGCAAGGCAACCTCAGCTTAGCCGTAAGCATGCAGTAGAAAATGGGGAGCGCGCCCGCCCCGGGCGTTGCGGACGGCGCCTCGCCGTCCGCGCGACGCGCGTGGAGTCGTCCACCGTTTGGTGTGTCGTTACGCGCTGCGGTGTGGCGGGCGGGGCGCCCGCCACTGCGCCCGGGGCGGGCACGCTCCCCAATCCAACTGCATGGATACGGCTTAGTCCATCGCACCGCGAGATTGGGGAATGACAGGGTCAATCACTTCCAACAAACTCCCCGCCTACATTCCCATGAACTTTGGCATTCGCTCGATCTCCGTCACGCTCCTCTCTCTGTTTGCGTTCATCTCGACGGCACTGGCTCAGCGGCAGAATGGACCGCCACCGGTAGTTTCCCCCGAGGTCGCCGCCGACCGGCAAGTGACCTTTCGGATCTCCGCGCCCAAGGCGCAGGTTGTGCAACTCGGCAGCAGCGATATACCCGGCATTGCTTTCGGCCAGGGCAAAGCGATGGCCAAGGGCACGAATGACGTTTGGGAGGTCACGATGGGACCCATCAATCCAGGCGCGTATCGCTACAATTTCAACGTGGACGGCGTCGCCGTGGTCGACCCACGCAACCCGAAGACCAGTGAATCCAACGACAACACGTGGAGTTTGGTTCATGTGCCGGGCGCGGACTGGATGGATACTAAAGACGTACCCCATGGGGCGATTTCCGAAGTGACCTATTGGTCGTCCACGTTGAATCGGTCCCGCCGACTCCATGTTTATACGCCGCCCGGTTACGACCAAAACCCGGACCGACGTTATCCGGTGCTGTATCTCCAACACGGCTGGGGGGAAAACGAATACGGCTGGGGCGCCCAGGGACGCGCTCGCGAGATCATGGACAACCT